>NZ_CAKPTN010000011.1 GCF_934190855.1 uncultured Veillonella sp.
TCCTACACTTCCCCACAGGTTTAGGATTACTACGCCAACTACAATAAGACCGATCCCCAAAATAGTGTAAATATTATAGCCCTCACTAAAGATAAAGACAGAAATAAGAGCTGTCACCACAAGGCCTACCCCAGACCAGGTAGCATAGGTAACACTGAGGGGAATATATTTCAGTACATGCGTCAATGTATAGAAAGATCCTACATAACCAAGCACACAAGCAACGGTCTGTAATGGTCTCGTAAAACCATCAGAGGCTTTCAGCATGGTCGTTGCAAACAACTCTAGCCCTATAGATAAGGCAAGTAAAAAATATGGTAACATATCATCTCCCGCAAAAAAGAGAGGGCATCCCAACCCTCTCTAATTTAATAAAAATACATAAATCGTCTATATTATAACGCATATAGTACGATTAAGAAATGATTTATTTTACATTATAAATTTTATGAAACCATATTCCGTCTTTTATAAACGTTCAATTACAGCTTGTGCCATTTCTGTGGTACCTACCCGTTTCAAACCTTCGCGGTAGATATCGCCTGTGCGGTAACCATCAACGAGGACTTGTTCAACAGCTTTTTCAATAGCGTCAGCCACTTGAGGTAAATCAAGAGAGTGACGGCACATCATAGCGGCAGACAAGATTGTGCCCAATGGGTTCGCCAAGTTTCGGCCCATGATGTCAGGTGCGGAACCGTGGATTGGCTCGTACAATGCTGTGCCTGTACCCATGGATGCAGATGGTAAAAGCCCAATGGAACCAGAGATAACAGCGCCTTCGTCAGACAAGATATCGCCGAACAAGTTTGTTGTCACGATAACGTCGAATTGTGCAGGATTTACAACGAGTTGCATCGCTGTATTATCTACATAGAAGTAATCTGTTGCGATGTCTGGATTAGCTGCTGCTTTCTCTTGGGCAATTTTACGCCACAAACGAGAAGAAGCCAATACGTTTGCTTTATCTACAGATACAACCTTTTTGTTACGTTTGCGAGCTGTTTCCATAGCAATATCCATGATGCGCTCTACTTCGTAACGGCTGTACGTTTCTTTATCCCAAGCAAACTCGTTAGCACCTTCGCCTTGTGCCTCTTCGCGTTCACCGAAGTAAATACCGCCAGTCAACTCACGAACGATAACGAAATCTACATCTTGTACGAGTTCCTTTTTAAGTGGGGAATACTCTTGCAAAGATGGATAGATTTTTACAGGACGCAAGTTACAGAATAAACCAAGCTCCTTGCGAAGGCCAAGGATTGCTTTTTCAGGACGGATAGAAGGATCTACATTATCCCATTTAGGACCGCCTACAGCACCAAGCAATACAGCATCAGCTACTTTACAAGCCTCGATAGTATCCTCAGTCAAAGGCACACCGTACGCATCAATAGACGCACCGCCCGCTTTTTTATCAATCCAATTAACATTTACACCGGCTTTCTCAAAAGCCACATCACACACAGCCTTCGCTGCTGCAATAATCTCAGTACCGATACCATCACCAGGGATCAATACGATATTCTTTTCGCTCATATTACCTCTCCATATAGTAAATGCTTACTTGCGGTTTTTCGCAAAGTTCACAAGACCGCCTGCTGCCGCAATGTCTTGAATGAATTGTGGCAATTCGGTGCCTTGGTATTGTTCGTTTTTAGTCAAGTTGTACACGATACCTTTAGACAAGTCTACGCCGATAGCATCGCCTGCGTCGATACGGTCTACTTGTTCACCGATTTCCACTACTGGCAAACCGATGTTGATAGCATTACGGAAGAAGATACGTGCAAAGGAGTGTGCTACGATTACAGGCACCCCTTTTGCTTTGATAACGCCTGGTGCGTGTTCACGAGAGGAACCACAACCAAAGTTTTTGCCAGCTACCATGATTTCACCAGCTTTCACATTAGGTGCAAAAGTTGTATCAATATCTTCCATCGCATGTTCTGCCAATTCGTTCCAATCAGCAATTGCCAAGTAACGAGCTGGAATGATTACGTCTGTATCTACATCGTCGCCGTAGCGCCAGATTTTTTTGCTTTCAAAATCCATATTAAACCTCCTCAGGGCCTGCAATGCGGCCTAATACAGCACTTGCTGCCGCCACGTAAGGGCTTGCCAAATATACTTCAGAATCAACGTGACCCATACGACCACGGAAGTTACGGTTTGTAGTGGAAACTGTGCGTTCCCCTTCAGCCATGATGCCCATGTAACCGCCTAGGCAAGGACCACATGTTGGGGTGGACACAGCGCAGTCAGCTTGAATGAAGATATCTAATAGACCATCTTTCAACGCTTGGTCATATACATCTTGGGAACCAGGGATTACGATACAACGTACGAAAGGAGCTACCTTGCGACCTTTGAAGATTTCTGCAGCTGCCACCAAGTCTTCGTAACGGCCATTTGTACAAGAACCGATGATAACTTGGTCGATTTTAATATCTTTGTCGATTTCGTTGATGTAATGTGTGTTGGATGGCAAATGAGGGAATGCTACAACTGGTTGCAATTTGGACAAGTCAATTGTAATCGTTTGGGCATATACTGCATCAGCATCTGGAGCGATTGGCTCAACAGGACGGTTTACGCGGCCTTTGATGTATTCTTCAGTTACTGCATCGTAAGGGAATACGCCACATTTACCGCCAGCTTCGATAGCCATGTTACAGATTGTAAGACGATCAGCCATAGTCATGTGTTGTACGCCGTCACCAGCGAATTCAAGAGCCATATAACGAGCGCCGTCTACGCCAATTTGACCGATCAAATCAAGGATTACGTCTTTACCAGTTACCCATTTGTTAGGTTTACCGATAAGCTCAACTTTGATAGTTTCAGGCACTTTGAACCAAGTTTTACCTTCTGCCATAGCAACGCCCGCATCAGTGGAGCCTACGCCTGTGGAGAATGCATTGACCGCACCATATGTACAAGTGTGGGAGTCAGCACCAATAATCATTTCGCCAGGGCCGATAAGGCCTTTTTCTGGCAAAATAACGTGCTCAATACCCATTCTACCTACTTCAAAATAGTTTGTAATGCCATGTTCGCGTACGAAGTCGCGCATTACTTTTGCTTGTGTAGCGGATTGAATATCTTTATTTGGTGTGAAATGGTCAGGCACCAAGTAGATTTTATGACGGTCAAATACAGGTTTGCCAATTTTTAAGAACTCTTTACGAGCTGGTGGGAATGTGATGTCGTTCATCAATACAGCGTCCAAATGACATTCGATGATTTGGCCTGGTTTTACAACATCAAGACCCGCGTGGCGAGCCATATTCTTTTCAGTAATGGTCATACCCATATTATTCTTCCTCCTGTTGTTCTAGCTCCATAGCTAGGAATACTGAGTTTACTGCATTAATATATGCGTTCACACTTGATTTAACGATATCGGTGCTGATACCACGACCATGGTACAAGCGACCGTTGTATTCTACCTTAAGGGTTGCTTCCCCAAGGGCATCTTTACCTGCTGTAATAGCGCGGATTTGGTAGTCTTTTAAGCTAATTGGCAAGCCAACCACACGTTCGACCGCTTTAAGGGATGCGTCTACTGGACCATCACCAACGGCAGCATCGGCTTTTTCACCTTCTGGAGTCATGAGGCGAACGTCTGCGTATGCATAACCTTTTTCACCCAATTTGTAGTATTGAGCCACAAGCTCGAATGCTTTTTTGTGATGTAAGTTATCTACTACAAGAGCGATGATGTCATCATCGTATACTTGTTTTTTGCGGTCTGCCAATTCCTTGAATTTAGCGAAGAGGTCGTTGATTTTCTCTTCTGTGAAAGATTGGAAACCAAGTTTTGCCAAATGATCAGCGAAGGCATGACGACCAGAGTGTTTGCCCAATACGAGGTCTGTTTTTTCAGCCCCTACGGACTCAGGAGTCATGATTTCATAAGTTTCAGGGTTGCTCATCATACCATGTTGGTGAATACCAGACTCATGAGCAAAGGCGTTGGAACCTACGATTGGTTTATTTGGAGGTACTACGACACCTGTTAGACGGCTTACGAGTTTAGAAACTTTCGTAAATTGTTTTGTATCAATGTTCACTTGAAGATCGCCGAAGTAATCATGACGTGTTTTAAGAGCCATTACTACTTCTTCAATCGCTACGTTACCAGCGCGTTCGCCTAGACCATTAATTGTGCCTTCTACTTGACGTGCACCCGCTTTAATAGCAGCTAACGTATTTGCATTAGCAAGACCTAAGTCATCATGACAGTGAACGGAGATGATGGCATTTTCAATGCCTGGTGTATGTTCTTTGATGTAACGGATTTTATCACCAAACTCATTAGGATTCATGTAACCTACTGTATCTGGTACGTTAATAATCGTTGCACCACCAGCAATGGCAACTCCAAATACTTGGCATGCAAAATCTAAATCAGAGCGTGCTGCGTCTTCACCGGAGAACTCGATTTCATCAACTTTACCTTTTGCATATGCCAATACAGATTTAACCTTATCCAAAACCTCTTGGCGAGTCATTTTTAATTTATATTCCATATGAAGTTCGGAAATAGCAATGAACACATGTAAACGGCTGCGTTCCGCATCTTTCAATGCATCAATCGCTTTTTGTACGTCCTTTTCATTAGCACGTGCCAACGCACAAATTGTTGCACCTTTCACTTCGCGTGCAATCGTTTGTACTGCTTCAAAATCCCCAGGGGATGCTGCTGGGAAGCCAGCCTCGATTACGTCGATGCCGAGGCGTACTAGGCCTTTCGCAATTTCAATTTTTTCAGGAGTTTGTAAAGACACACCTGGTGTTTGTTCCCCATCACGAAGGGTTGTATCGAAGAAATATACGCGATTTTGATCCATAATCTTCACCTTTTCTGTACTAATAAAACATAACACTTTATTATATCTATCGATTGTGAAAGTTTAGTAAAACCGCCGATTTCGATACTGTATACTATCAGTGCTTTTACTAGACTTTTACAATAAAAAAAGCCCCTCAGAACAACTGTCGTTGTTCAAAGGGGCGTTATATACATAACACGGTACCACCCTATTTGGGACTCGTTTCGGGTATAACGGAACCACCGTCGATGACTACTGCTGAATTCACCATCAAAGCTCACGGGAGAGTGTCAGCGTACAACCTCTATTGCCTCGCACCAACCGGCAACTCTCTGAAAGCAGGATTTGTAAACCTTTATACCCATTCATAGCTCGTATTTAAGATATAAGGGTATTGTACTGTATTCTATAGAGTTATGTCAATTAAAATAAAATGAATATGTTTAATTAGACATTCTCGTTAGTAACTAATCCACTCTAAATCCTCAAAATCATTGAGAATTTGTTTATCCATTTTTACCACTTGATTAGTTAGCTCTATTCGATCATTAGCAAATGAAATGTCCGTATACCAGTCCTTTAAACTAGCATATACTTCATTCTCTAAATCAATAAATATTGTTTCTATGGGATTCCAGGTTTTACATTGTACAGACTCGACCATAACCATACTACTACCTATGAAAGTAACATCTCTACCATAAATCCAAAACGGCAATGTTTTTCCCTTTATAGTAATGGAATATATTGCATCACCATGAGGCGGTTCCGTTTCGTATTGTGCTTTTATTTGGTACTTTTCCATTATCTTGTTGCTAGCATTTTCTATATATAGCAACTTTGAAACTTTGTACTTTTCTGCGTTCATATAAGCTCCATTATTTTAATATCAAACACAACAAAGGTTACCTATGCAATCATCATAGTTCTGTTATCAGTAGTCACTATCATTGCACTAGTTAAGTAGTACAACGATAAACGCCTAACGTATAGAGGAGTGCAGTCCTCTAACACGTTAGGCGCCATCATAATTTTGTTCAGTTTTAGATGAGCCTAACGCCCTAATCACGTTAATGGGCTCTCTTTATAGGTATATTATAAGCTAATCATACTGAAAAAGATAGTGCAGCACTAAACTTAATTAGCACCTACACTGTTAATCATTTCTCTAGCCCGTTCAATAGAAATAGGCTCATTAAATAGGAACACATGGTTTTGTCCCTCATGTTCCCAAGACGCTAAGTAAACGGAGTTATCTACTATTTGATAGGTCACCGTCATACCATTTATTACATCCGTCTTCTGCGGTAAGTAATCCTTATAGTCACCTGCAATATTACCAGATAAAGTAGATACACGATATTTAATATACTTTGGCATATCATCTACACGATCAAAGTATTTTCCTTTTAAAAGCTCATGATAGGCATACACCACTTGTAGTACATCATGATCCACAATAGATACATGTACAGGGCGGAGTCCCTCTACCCCAACTGGCAACTGCGGATTAAAGTTCAAATGTTGCTTAGCCTCATATACAGTATTAAATACCTCTAGCGATTGACCTTTACGAGTACTCTTATAATCGCTATCAGTCATACTGCAACTGCCCAGTCCATCTGGACAAGGAAACTCATTTCGGTCACCATAAGGCTGGTCATAAATAGAATTACCATTGAGGCGAAGCCGCATCAAATCATCTGCGGAGGCAACATTAATAGAACCTATGAAAGCTAGTGCAGCTAATACACATATTACCTTCTTCATAATTTACTCCCTACAAATAAAGCACATATGTTAAGTAAATTATATCACTAAAAGAACAAATGCCTATATAATACTAGTTACAGCATGATTATAAGTCTATAATAAGCTGATGTCGAAGACATGCCTGAGCAAGATTAACTACTAAAATTTCAATAATCCCTTTTCATCAAACTTAAAGTTTGGACCCCATGCAACTTCCCAGTAATATCCATCTAGATCAGCAAAATATGCATGATAACCACCCCAAAAAACATCTTGTGGTTCTTTTACAATTTTTCCCCCAGCATTTCGTACTAATTCAATAACATTATCAACATCTTCTTTATGTTCAACATTGTAAACTAATGTAATTCCGGCAAATCCATTTCCCGCTGGTGGATTATTTTCATCAATATCTTTTACTAATTGTTCCAAAGGAAATAGTTCAAATTTTGTCCCTACCGTATCAAAAAATATTACTGGCGGATTATTTTCTTTACAGTCAGTCTTATATCCTAAACCATCTCTATAAAACTTTATTGATTTTTCCATGTCTCTAACACCTAAACAAATGCAAGTAATCTTATTCATTACTACCTCCATAAATTCAAATTACTTTTATCTTCATATTGATTATAAATCTTCATTGCAAAATCAGGATAAGTTTCTCACACTGCTAAAAAATACTCTTTTATCCTTTCAATGCCAATATACATTCTCTTTTGCCCATCTCGTTAATTTATTTATATTATCCTGAGTCTATCTTTTACAACTTCAATAAAACTACGTTGCACCAATCATTGATAATCCGCTTTTATTATAAAATTATATCAAAAAATTTTCTCAGTAAATATCACAAATCTATCACATTTGATAGTATCTATCACAAATCATTCTACTATTCAAAATAATTGTGGGTGCTATAATGAACTCAACAAAAGGAACAGATGCTCATATGATACTAAATGCACTATTCCAAAACTATAGTTAGTAGTTATAAAAAAGGAGACTATCATGACACATACACAATTAAAAGAACTCGTTCAAGCTTTATTAGATGCACCTACAAGCAACCCTACATTAAAAGAATTTGCACAATCTTGGATCAATGCAGAAGGCAAACCTGAACAAGAAGAACTTACTAAACAACTCGTATCTGTAGCAGAACAAAACATTGCTTTTATCGATGAAACCATTGGCTTTGCAGGCTCTGAACTCGCTACACAAATCCTTGGTGCAGAAGGCGCAGCTAACCTATTACAACACGCTAAAGACATTAAAGCACAAGGCGCAGAATTCTGTGACTGCCCTGGATGTGTGGCATGTAAACACGTTATTGATTTGAAGGCAGAAATTGCATAATCATCTAAACTTACAGTGGTTATCTACAATGTATAGATAGCCACTTTTCCATAAGAAAAGCCCCTGTTTAAAACAGGGGCTTTCGTTTACTCACTTGCTTCTACAAGTGCTTTTGTATAAGGATGTACCGCTTCTTTGAGTCGTTTTGATTCGATAATTTCAACGATGTGTCCGTCTTTCATAACGATGATTCGGTCTGTTACAGCTTGTAAAAGTCCTATGTCATGGCTGACGAATACGTAGCCGAAGGGTTGTTCCGTATGGAGTTTTTGTAATAGGTCTAGCACTAGTTTTTGATTTACCGCATCAAGGGCTGATGTAGGTTCATCAAAGAGTACTAGTTTTGGATGCATCAACATAATCCTTGCCAGTACTACACGTTGCAGCTGACCACCACTTACTTCGTGAGGGTATTTCTGAACAATGGTTTCAGGTAGATCTACATGTTGAATCCATTTGCGGATATCTTCCTTTGCAGCGGCTATATCCATAAGCCCATAGTTGATATATGGTTCTAAAAGAAAAGCTTCTAAATTCATCCGCGGCGGAATGATCGCCAAGGGATTTTGAAACATCATCTGCATAGAACGATATAATTCTCTATGATTTTTAATAGATGTAATATCTGCGCCGAATAATTGCAAAGTACCAGAGGTAGGCGCTTCTAACATCGCAATGAGTTTAAGAAGTGTACTTTTACCAGAACCACTACCACCAGCAATACCTACCCGTTCATTCTCCGCTACAGAGAAAGATACATCATCAACAGCACGAACCGTATGATTGTGGTTTGTATATTGTTTACAGATATTCTCGAGTTGAATCATACTACACCACTTTCATTACGGAATCTAACAAAATACGAGTATACTCATCTTTTGGGCATGTCATAACCTCTTCGGTGGAGCCTACTTCAACGAGCTGTCCCTTATTCATAACGCCAATTCTATTGGCAATTTGTGCGGCCGACTTGATATTATGGGTTACGATAATCACCGTTGCGCCAAGAGCTTGTGTTACCTCTTTTAAAAGTTCTAATACAGAGGCTTGCACGAGCATATCTAAGGCACTAGTCGGTTCGTCGGCAAATACGATGCTAGGCTTTAAGATGAGACTTAAAGCTATAGCTAGTCGCTGTTGCATGCCACCGCTTAATTGAAACGGATAAGACTGTAAAATCCGCTCGCCATCATTGAGATGAACTAACTTTAACATGTCGATGACGCGAGCTATTTCATAGCTTTCACCATGAGCACGGAACAAATCTTTGAAGTGATTTTCTACAGTGCGATTTGGATTTAAATAGGCGCTAGGGTTTTGAAAGATCATAGAAATCTTGGTTCCCCGTAATTGTCGCCAATCACTGGCTTTCAAGGTAGAAACATCTGTACCATTTAAGAGGATTTGACCACTAATGGTAGCTTGTTTCAAAATGCCAAAGGCGGCGCGAACTAACGTAGATTTACCAGAGCCACTTTCACCAACGATGGCAAAGACCTCACCAGTAGGTACGGAGAAGGATACATTCCGTACCGCTTGCTCCGAACCATATGAAATCGATACATCATCAAATACGATACAATCAGATTTATTCAATAGTAGAATCCTTTGTTAATAAGTAGTAATCGATTGGATGTACTGGTACATTTTTAACCTTTGTAGTGGATACAACAGTTGCACTTGGATACATCAAGTAGATATCTGTTACGTCATCAACTAGCAATTGTTGCGCTTGTTTAGCTTTATTAGCACGTTCATTTTGATCAAATGTTACGGACAATTGATCGATTAATGCATCCACTTGAGGGTTGGAGTAAGCACCAACGTTTGCTTTAGCACCAGTTTGGTAGAACAAGCTGAGGTACCAGTAAGGGTCATTTGTAGACATAGTAATGGCAGCACGTTCTACCATATCAAAGCCATCTGTACCAAGTGTATCTACTTCACCAGCGCTTTGTAATTTTTTAAGGGTTACTGCAATGCCCGCTTGTTTCAATTCTTGTTGAATTTCTTCGTATAAGCTTGTGTCTTTACCCCAAATAGCAAGAGTTAGAGCCAATTCTTTACCATCTTTAGCATAGATGCCGTTTGCATTTTTAGCATAGCCAGCTTGAGTCAAGAGTTGGTCCGCTTTAGCTACATCTGTCATCGGTTTATTAGCAATAGAATCAAAACCTAAATTAGCAGATGGTGGGAATGGAGCTCCACCTGGAGTCGCACCATTACCAATGATTTTCGCCATAGAATCATAGTTAATAATATGAGCAATAGCGGAACGTACAGCTTTGTCATGTAATGGAGAAACTTCAGTATGGTTCAATTTCAACATAAGCACACGAACACCTGCAACGTCTTGAGTGTTGAAGCCATCTTTGAACAAGCTGCGGTTAGCAGAGTCCACTTTTTGGATTACATCAACGTCTTTAGATTGTAACGCCATAGCGCGTTTATTGTTGTCTTCGATGTCTTTTACAGTTACAGTATCAAGAGCTGGTTTGCCGCCCCAGTAATCTGCGAAGGCAGAGAGTTCGATTGTTTCACCTTTTGTGAAGGAATTGATTTTATAAGGACCTGTAAGAACTGGTTTAGATGCTACATCCTTAAGATCTGCAGTGTCCATGATAACGAACGCTGGTTCAGTTAAGCTAGATAACAAGGAACCATTAGGTTCTGTTGTTTTAATAATCAAGTTTTGACCATCTACCGTGATGGACTCGATTTTTACAGCTTTCGCGGAACGAGCACTTTGTTTCATTGTGTACTCGATAGACTCTTTAACCTTTTGTGGAGTCATAGGCGTACCATTATGGAATTTTACATTTTCACGGATGTGGAATTTCCAAGTTGTAGGGTCCACATTTTCCCAAGAATCTGCCAATTGAGGGGCAAATTTCATATCTGGTGTAACAACAGCCAAGTTTTCACCAGCACCGATACGAGTCAAAGTCCACGCATCCCACTCGTGAGTTGGATCTAATGTTTCACCAAACCAATACAAACCAACATTCATATGCTTCCCTTGTTTGCCGTCTTTAGCTGTATCGCTACCGCAACCAACCAAGAGAGCTACCATGCACAGCATAGTTAGACACGCTAGTAACCAACGTTTCATAACTTCTCCTTTTTTGAACATAACCTCTGTGAAAGAGGCTTTCACCATAAAACTCTATACACAGCGCGGTTAGCGAGATACATCGAGAGCATCGCGCAACGCATCGCCAATATAGTTAAATAAAACAACAGTAATAAAAATTGCAAGCCCTGGATAAATTAACAGCCATGGCGCAGTTTGTAGAAAATCTCGGGAGCTCAACAAAATAACGCCCCACTCTGGATCTGGCGGTTGTACACCAATCCCGATGAGTGAGAAACTGGCTACCAAGATGATAGTCTCCCCTAGATGTTGAATAATGACAATCAACAACGGCGGCAATACATTCGGCAAAATATATCGACTCAGGATTCGTAGGTTCGAAGCACCCGACATGCGAGCAAAGGTAATATACTCTGCATGGCGTTCAATCTGTACGAGGCCTCTCGTGATACGCGCATATTCTGCCCATTTAGTAATGCACAGGGACAGGATGACATTCGTAATGCTTGGCCCCATGATACCGATGAAAGCAATGGCAATAACCATATTCGGGAATCCTAGTACCAAATCAATCAAGCGAGATAACCAACGGTCGATGCGCGGTGTAGAGAAGCCAGCCAATCCGCCAATAACGATGCCGATAGCACCGCTGATACCGATAATGGTGAAAGCAATACCTAACGAAGCTTTACCGCCATAGAGGATGCGAGACCAAACATCTCGCCCTAACTGATCAGTACCTAATAAGTGAGTACTGCTTATATCTTGTAAGCGGTCTGCCACACTAGTTGTCTCCGGATCGAATGGTGCTATATAAGGAGCACATAGGAAAAATACAACCCATAGAGCTGCTAATACCAACATAGCATATAAAGTGTAAGGCTTTCGTCTATTCATAGGAGCCTCCTTTTATAGCGGCTCTTCGTTTTGGATTTAGCCAAAAGCTCAAAATATCGATGATAATATTAATCACGATAAACACCATAGTAATCCAAATAATGTAGCCTTGCATCAAAACATAATCGCGAGCCACAATGCCTTGCACCATCATGTAACCAAAGCCTTTTAGGGCGAATACCATTTCAATAACGGCAGACCCACCTAGCATGGCACCCATCGTTACGCCCATCATGGGCAATAACATAAGACCTACATGGGGGAAGATATAACGGGTATACACCATCCACTCAGGTAGCCCCAACGCGCGAGCACCTTGCACAAAAGGCTGACGAGATACTTCTAAAATGGCATTCCGTAATCGACGAATGTAGAGTCCACAGATCCACAAAGCAAGGGTAACTGCAGGCAATACATAGGCAGCAAAGCCCTTTGTATTCGTCACGGATACGAGCTGTAATTTGACACCAAATAGATACAATAGCAGTAGGCCTACCCAAAAGCCTGGGATAGCTAACGCTAAAAACGTAACTAAACGGATAACATGATCTACCCAAGAATCCTGATATTTTGCAGCTAATATACCAAGAGGAATAGTTACAACGATGCCGATTAGAAGTGCTAACGATACAAGACCTAATGTATTCGGTAAAGCACCACCTAAAATCGTAGACACCGGCAACGCATACAGAATAGACTCACCAAAGTCCCCTTGTACAATTTGACCTAACCAACGTAAGTATTGCTGCCACCAAGGATCATTGAGCCCTAACTGCTCTCGTAGCTGTGCAACTACAACCGGATCAGGATTAGCCCCTAACAGATTAAACTTCATCGACACGGGATCAATAGGAGATAATTTTATCAATACAAATGTACCGATAGTAACCACCAATAAAATACCTACAATACTTGCCAAACGCTGTAGTATTAATCGATACAATACATCACCTGCCTTCTTCATCAAATAATAACTATATTATATTATATTATATTATATTATATTATATTATAACAATAATTCTCATTTTTAGATATACTCCTATGTATATATTAGAATAATTCTCATTATGAAATTTTGGCATATATACTAAAACGGCCCCTCATGAGAGGAGCCGCTTCTTATATAACCCTTACAGTGTCCATGCGAGTGTTTCACCACAGCTCGCATGCCTATCCCACTAGGCTGGACTGTTATATTATTTTGTATATGCTGCATGTGCTGCATGTGCTGTAGGTGCAACAGTGTTAGCAATGATGGCTTTTGCCATGTCGCGAGTTACAGGGCGTTCAAAGTACATCGCATGTGTTTGACCATCTTTCGTCCAACCTGCGAGGTATACCATTTTGTCGCCACCTTTGAAAGTAACCTTTGTACCGTTTACCTTTTCTGTAGCTGTAACACGATAATCCTTATAATCACCACTGATATCACCTGTTGCATTAGCTACGCGATAAATGATGCGTTTACCTGCCGCTTGATTACGAGTTGCATCTTCGCCAGCTTGGTAAACATACACAACTTGCAAAACATCTTTTTCAATAGTGCTTACAGACTCAATATTATAGCCCACAGGTAATACTTTAGGTAGATGAGGCATAATATTCATGTATTTAGCGGCTTCATTAATAGTGCTAAATTCATGCATAGGATTTGGCATACCAACCATTGCCGCTGCCTGTTCTGCAACTACAGGTTTAGCTGGATCTGGTTTTACATCAAAAGTACCTTGTGCACCAGCAACAGTATAAGAACCTACACAAGCACATGCAACTGCCATTAATACAAATTTTTTAACCATGGGTATAATCTCCCTTCGCGTAACATAAAAAGTATTAAAAACACATTTATTTTGTATGTGATTTTTTCTCAACAATATTACGGATAATAGCCTTCGCCATATCTCGTGTAACGGGACGCTGAAATTCTAAAGAGTGATTTTGTCCATCTTTCATCCAAGATGCAAGATAAACCATTTTCTTACCACCTTTGAAAGTAACCTTTGTACCATCTACACGTTCAGTATCTATAACCTTATGAATCTTATGGTCATCGCTGATATCACCCTTTAATGTAGTAGATGTACGATAAAAAATAAGAGCACCACCGGCTTTATTTACGTACGGATCTATACCGGGTTCATACACGTACACAACCTGTAAAATGTCTTTCTCTAAAGTTATAACAGATTGAATATTAAATCCTACAGGTAACAACTTTGGCATCTGAGGTCTAAATCCTATATATTCAGACGCTGCTTCTACAGTGGTAAATACATGTACAGGACTTGGCATAACAACGCCAGGAACAGCTGCTTCAACAGACATTTCTAATGGTTCAGAAACTTTAGTTTGTGCATCCATAGTACCTTGAGCCTTAACAACTCCATAGGTACCTATACAGACGCAAGCTAACGCCATCAAAAAAGATTTCTTTAGTAGTGAGGTCATAATAATATACTCCACAAAATATATTTTGTAAAATTATATTTATTAAAACACGCTTAATAAGTATATCCTAAATGATATAGGATTTCAAGTAATAAATGCTAGCTATATCATTTTAACAAGCTTAGTATAATAACCTATTATTTCTTATGTACCATAAAGCCTGCCGCTTGTTGGTTTGCCATGATGGTTACATCAGAGATTTGTAAGCGTTTAGGTTGGTTAGTTACATACAACACAACATCCGCTACGTCCTCTGGTTGTACAGCCTCAATACCGGCATATACAGATTTTGCTCGTTCCGCATCACCGTGGAATCGCACTTCACTAAATGGAGTTTCTACGATGCCTGGTTGAATGGTGGTAACCTTAATATCTGTGGCTATGGTATCCATGCGAATGCCATCGCTCAAGGTCTTTACCGCTGCCTTTGTAGCGCAGTATACTGCACCATTAGGATATGCATAAATACCTGCAGTGGAACCCATATTTACAATATGGCCTTCGTTTTTATCAATCATAAAAGGTAGTACTGCTTTTGTTACATATAAAAGACCTTTCACATTGGTATCAATCATAGTCACCGCATCATCAACAGCACTATCTTGGAAAGGATCAAGCCCTTGTGCAAGACCAGCATTATTCACGAGCACATCGACGCCACCAAAAGCCTCGATAGCAGCAGGCACCTTGCTTTCCACATCCTCACGACTACGCACATCAAGAACTAAAGTCTCAACACGCACGCCATATTCCTTAGACAAGCGAGCCTGTACCTCGTCGAGCAACTCAGAACGACGACCAGAAATCAACACATTATCGCCATACTTGGCATACGCCTCAGCAATACAAAGACCAATACCAGACGTTGCGCCAGTGACAAAAACATTACGAGCCATAAAAGCCTCCTTATTTTCAATCCATTCTATTCTAACAAGTTCATTATACCATTATAAAAATTAAAAAACGTTACTCTACCACCTATAATCAGCGGAAATATTGTATACATGGATAAGGTGAGAAAACAAAAGGGATACCTATTCAAAGCCGCCTTGGGTGCTACGCGCACCCATGAAGGCTAAAGAAAGGTATCCCTTTTGTTTTATTAGGTTTGACGAGGAGAGCTCAAATATTACAGCTCTTTATTTAAGATGTTTCAACATATCATTTAACACTTCCATGCAGTCTCCTACGATACCATAGTTAGCGTGTTGGAAGATTTCTGCATTTGGATCGTTGTTAATAGCCACGATTGTGTCAGCACCGGAGATGCCGCTCACGTGTTGGATAGCACCGGAAATACCGAATGCCAAGTATAGTTTAGGGCTTACAGTTTTACCTGTTTGACCTACTTGGTAAGGCAATTCAATCCAGCCTTTTTCAACGAGTGGACGTGTAGCGCCTACTACGCCACCGATAGCTTCAGCAAGTTCGTAAAGTCTATCAAAGTTTTCTTTAGAACCCATGCCGCGACCACCAGCTACAATGATATCCGCTTCTTGGATATTGTAACCATCTTTGCCGAATGGAATAAAGTCAAGACGCTTCATGCGAATGTCTTCCGGTTTGAGGTCGAATTGTTCAACTTGAATACGGCCCCAGCTATCTGCAATGCGTTCAGGTCTTTTAAATACGTTAGGACGTACGGAACCCATTTGTGGACGATGGTTTGGAGAAATGATTTCCGCCAAGATGTTGCCGCCCAACGCAGGACGAGTCCATTCTACAAGGCCTTCTGCCGTATCTACAGTCAAGATTGTACAGTCCGCTACTACGCCATTTTGCATGCGACCAGACATACGAGGTGCCAAGTCACGACCGTTGTTAGTAGCGCCGATTAAAATTACGTTAGGCTTATGATCTTTGAAGAAGTCAGTTAATACTTTTGTATAGCCATCAGTTGTGTAGTATTTCAAAAGAGGGCTTTCAAAAACGTGAACAATATCAGCACCATGTGCTACGAGTTCTTCCGCTTCAGCTTGAACATTTTCACCAAGAAGCATTACTTGAACTAGCTGTCCCAATTCCTTAGCGATACGGCGAGCTTGGCCAATCAATTCATAAGTAACCGGATGCACCACATCATCAATGGTATCGGCTACGACAAAGACGTCTTTATAATCATCAAAATTTGTCACACCCATTACCGGTCACCTCCTTTGGAACCTTCATCACCTTGAGCGGCAGCTACCGCTTTAAAATCGCTAGCGGACACACTTTCAACAGTAGCAGCCCGTTGCGCAGGATCTTTAACATCAACACCGTCATCATTAGCTTCCTCAGCCACAACAGGAGCGTCGCTTGGAACTAATAGATGAGCAAATTTTTCTGGCTTAATATTATAGGCCAATTCGAGAACTTTTTTAGAACCTTCTTCAACGTTTGGAAGCATTTCAACTTTACCGCGAAGAGGTGGTTGGTATACCTTACGAACGCGCGTAGGGGAACCATTAAGGCCGATACGGCTTTCATCAATATTAGGCATATCACGCAATGTAATATGGGAAATTTCATAACGTTTTGCGTAAATAGAGCTCCAGAGACCTGGTTGACGTGGCTCGTTAAGCTCAGCAGTAGCCGTTACCAATACTGGCAATGGCACTTCTACGATTTCGTAACCATTTTCGTGCTCTCGTGTTACAGTTGCCTTTTGAGCTGCTGTATCTACAGCGAATTTACAAGCATACGTTGCTTGCGCCATACCGAGTTCTTCTGCAATTTGAGGGCCTACTTGCGCAGTATCGCCGTCGATAGCTTGTTTACCGCAGAAAATGATTTCGAACTGACGGTTCATTGTTTTTTGAATATGACGGATAGCAGATGCAATGGTATAGCTTGTAGCTAACGTATCAGCACCACCGAAGGCACGGTCTGTAACAAGTACCGCATCATCAGCGCCAAGAGATAAACACTCGCGAAGAGCATCCTCAGCTTGAGGAGGGCCCATCGCCAATACCGTTACACGGCTACCTTCATGTTCGTCTTTTACCGCCAAAGCCGCCTCTAACGCATGCATATCGTCAGGGTTTACAATACTAGGCAAGCCTGTGCGGATGAGATTATTCGTTTCCGGATCCAGTTTAATCTCAGATGTATCTGGAACCTGTTTGACACATACTAATAACTCCATACACTCACCCCTGTCTAAATTCTACGCCCTTAGCGTTACGCGGATATTTCCAAGTTTTTACGATAGTTTCGCCACAGAGAACACGGCAAGTACCGCACTCTAAACAACCAGCGAAGTCAAAGGCTAAATCGCCATTTTCTTGTAATGTATATAGACCAGCAGGGCAGCCATTTACGAGTTTCATTTTCTCTTCGCGGCTGAAGCCAGCGCCATCCACAAGGATATGAGGAGACGTTTCATCTACATAATATTTATTGGCGCCCAAGCGCTCTTCTAATTTCATAGGGAACGCACCCCTTTCAATGCATCACGAATCAAGGTTACAAGGCCAACGTCTCCAACGCGACCCATCAATTTTTTCAACATCGGAACGGCACCATCACCGTTTACAGTGAAGACATCGCGCATCACATTATTCACGAGAGATGGATATTCCTTGAAGATACGAGGATTGGATGCAAGGAAGTCAGGCATGTTTTTATACAATTTCAAGTCTTTATGCAACCAAGAATTTTTGATTTCACGTTCATATAGACTAGCAATGCGTTCCATATTTTCGTCGCGCAATGCTACGTTAGCAGCAGCTGCTGCACACATGCCGGATTCGATGGCAAGGTCCATCCCACGAATAGTATAACCAAGGTTCATACACATACGCGCTGCATCGCCAACGATAACATAACCATTACCGCCCAATTGTGGCATTGCTTTATAACCACCTTCAGGTACGAGATGAGCACTATGTTCTTTCAATTGACCATTTTTCAACAATGGTGCAATTCTTGGATGACTTGTGAAAGCTGAAAGCATTTCGTCTACAGATTTATTAGCTTTACCGATATCTTCAAGACCTACAACCATACCTACGGAAAGACTTTCTTTATTAGTATAAATAAAGCCACCGCCCAATAAGCCGTCAGTCATATCGCCCAATGTAAGCCATGCCATACCTTCATCACCAGATAGCATGAGGCGATTTTCAAGATCATCTTTTTTAAGTTTATATACTTCTTTAACGCCTACAGCCATTGTGCTTGGATCTGTAGGACCTGTTAAACCAGCTTTTTCCAATAACAATGTATTGGAACCTTCTGCGATAACAACTAGTTTTGCATACACTTCATCATCGTGACAGCGAACGCCTACGACGCGGCGGTTCTTGCCTTCACCTTCAGTGATGAGGTCTGTAACTTGTACGTTAGATACGAGGAGAGCACCTTTTTTCTCTGCCTCACCTGCGAGCCATTTATCAAATTTAGCGCGCAATACTACGTAGGATTCCTCATTAGGTTTCCCATCTTGATTACTATACTCAATAGTAGTCATTTCATTGCCAGTACCAATAGAAATACGCTCTTTTGTCACTTTCCGTTCCAATGGTGCACGTTCTCTAAAGTCCGGTACGAGACGTTCTAACGAATGTGTGTAGATACGTCCACCCATCATATTTTTAGCGCCTGGTGCGGTGCCACGTTCGATGAGTAGTACTTTCGCCCGCTGTTCTGCGAGGCGCAATGCCGCCGCAGAGCCCGCTGGACCTGCACCAACGACGATGACATCAAATGTTTCATTACGATCAATTGCCATATACTCAGCTCCTTTAAATGAAAGCTTAACTTACATAAGTTCATACAGTATATATATATTCTCTACGAAGAGGTAAAACACCTTTAAAAAAATCGACAAAAAAATAAATATATTCTATATTTTACGAAATTATGCTATATAACACTCTATAGTATGTATATATACTCATTATAGGCTCATACTATTGCACACTAAGATTTTTAATTAAGTGCAATAAAATTCATCAATTCGTGAAATTTATAAGTTTTTCTAGCTTTCACAGTGAAAGTAGCGTATGATAAAAGTAGGAAAAACCCTATACGGAGCAAGACGCGTATAATACGACCGCATAATGCAAGTCCACGGTCAAGGTTAGGAACTCGTTATTTTTTAAGTAAGAGGAGGCCCTATGGACCCGTTAAGAATCTTGAAAGCATTATCCAATCCGCATCGGTTAGATATTATATTGTGGCTAAAACACCCAGAGCAAGAATTTGGTGCACAAGTTCACACTAAAACTCTTATCGATTTCCCACACAGTGTAAGCGTTAAGAGTATCCAAAAACGCTGCGGTGTATCTCAATCGTCTATTTCTACATTTATGAGCATTTTAGAAAATGCAGAACTTGTAGAGTCTCGCAAAATTGACCAATATACCTACTTCCGTCGTAACGAAGAGGTAATTCGTGATTTTGGCGAGTGGTACAACAAAGAAGTATCCATTCAATCAGATGATATTGACAAATTATTAGAAACGGTAATCTTAGAAGACACTTCGTATCCAACAACAGAGGAAAACTCTATGCCTAGCGAGCAGCTCGCAGCCGAATTGCGTACTAAGGGACCACATCATGATGAAGAAGGAAAATAATTCTCCTTCCCTACGTATTATACCTAGGGATAAAACAAAAAGAAGCTATAACATCTAGTATTATAGCTTCTTTTTTATTATTGTCTTTAGACTGGTTCGCGACGTAGTCGCGAATCATAAAACCACCCGCTATGCGGGTGCGGCAACGAAAGTTATACAAAAAAATCACCTTGCTTAAGTATAATGTAGGTGTTCAAGCCGCATTATATACAAAAGAAAGGTGATTTTATATGGCAACAAAGACACAGAGCCTTGCGCACACAAAATGGTTATGCAAATACCACATAGTATTTACACCTAAGTATAGACGTAAAGTTATATATAATCAATACAGAAATAGTTTACGTGAAATACTGAGACGTTTATGTGAATATAAGGGCGTCAAGATTATAGAGGGGGAGCTTATGGCAGATCATGTGCATATGCTAGTATTAATCCCACCTAAAATATCAGTGTCATCTTTTATGGGATATTTAAAAGGTAAAAGTGCACTAATGATGTTCGATAAACACGCAAACTTAAAGTATAAATTTGGAAATAGACACTTTTGGTCCGAGGGGTATTATGTAAGTACGGTAGGTTTAAATGAAGCTACCGTAAAAAAATATATACGTGAGCAAGAGTTACATGACCAAATGAAAGATAAACTTAGTGTAAAAAAATATGAAGACCCTTTTTAGGGTAGCAAGTAATACATATCCCCTTTAAGGGGAACGTTACGAGTCAATGGCTATGCGGCTTGAACGTAGTGAAAGCCAGCGCCTTTAGACGCTGGCCTAGTACTACGGGCTTATAGCCCGTGAGCAAACCACCCGTTTTACGGGTGGTTCTGATTTTAATCATCTAATACATTTTGTAGATCTCGCCGATTATAATAAATATGACGAACTTCCATTACATCTTCAATTACTACATAAAAAATATAAAAATTACGCACTGTAATCTTATAATATGGATACTTACGTTGCTTCTTACTTGGATATACAGCAAAAGATTCTGGACAACTTAATCTTGAGTATATAGCAGTCTCAATATCTGTAATTAACTGATGAGCAGCCTCTCTATTATGAAGAACATAAGTTATATAATCAACAATATGATTAAGCTCTTCCTCAAATAATGGTAAAATTGTTAGTCTATATTTCCGCTCCATCGATTCTCTCCCTTACGCGACGAAATACATCGGCACCAGAGTATCGAATTTTGCTTTCTTTTGCTGCAGAATCAGCTTCATCCAAGGCGTACTCAATAGGATCTGTTAATGCTGAATATTGTTCAATACTCATTAACACCATAGTTCCATATCCATTCTTAGTTAAAAATACAGGAGAATTTGTGGTAATAACGGTTTCTTCAACTTCAGGAAATTTATTACGCAAGTCTGATACGGGTCTAATATTAATCAATATATACACCTCCTTATATCATAATTCTATCATTATTTTATTAAACTGACTAATAGTATTATATTAATTAACAATTCAAGTAAGAAAGCCCTCCAGCTGGAGGGCTTTCTTTATATTATGATTATCTTATTGTTAGCGTTGCGCTTCATAGGCTCTGAATAGTTTAGATAACAATTCAGGCGCTAAGCGTAATAAGTCTGGATTTTCACAGAAGGATACGCGCAATTGTGTCTTACCAGGGTTATCTTCACCCTTTTTACCACTGTAGAAACCATTGAGCGGTGCCATGAGTAGGGTGTACTCTTGCCCATCATCAAGGCTTACTGCGCCGTGCTCAGCACACCAAGAGGCAAACTCTACCCCATCAAAGCCAGGTTTAGCTACCTTGCGTACGTCGATTACAAAATAAATAGACGCTTCAGGGCGAGATACGATGAAGTCCGGCTCTACCTCTTTGAAACCTTGGTGAAGTTCAAAGATCATTTGACGGTAGTAATCGCGTTGCTGCTCATACCAGTTGTGTAATTGTGCATAGGACTCGTGCTTCAAAGCGCCAAAGATATATTGGCCCAATGTATTAGCACTGAGATTGGCTGTATATTCAGCAACAGATTTTTCGTAGCACAATTTATTGTCTGTAATGATGGCACCAATGCGAAGACCACATG
>NZ_CAKPTN010000012.1 GCF_934190855.1 uncultured Veillonella sp.
GTATTAAATGTTGCAAGAATGGCGCCAACAGCGACTAATACACAAGGCATTTCGTATATCGTAGTACGTGATAAACAAAAATTGCGTCGCATTGCTGATCTCGTTCTTGAATGGATGCACTTGGCTGCAAAAACAGTACCTATCATGCGCCTTTATGCTCGCGCTGCTCAAGCGGAAGTAGATAAAGGTAAGGAATATATCTTGCGCGATGCTCCAGCTCTCGTAGTAGCAATCGGCTCTAAAAAAGATATTCACCGTACTCATGATAGCGGTCACTCTTGCTTGTCCTATGCAGAGCTTTATGCACCAACATTAGGTCTTGGTACTTGTTGGGCCGGCTTCTTTGAACATGCAGGCGAAGCAGAGTACGAACCATTGTTGGAACTTTTAGGTGTACCAGAGGATAAGATTGTCGCTGGTGCCATCTTAATGGGCTATCCACGCGTTCGTTATCGCAATATTGTAGAACGTGAACCACTAGACGTTACCTTTGATACGGAAGAATAAAATAAAAGCGATACTCTAAAATTGCTTAGAGTATCGCTTTTTGGCATATAAGGAAACTTTTACTAATAATATAAGATTTATACTAAAAATTTTTCTCGATAAAACTTTTACCAATAAAAAGACCGACCTCCGATAGTATAGAGGTCGGTCTTAATTTATTTAGTTTGCAGATGTAATGGTACCTTTGAAAGTATCATTGATGAATTGTTTAATTGCATCAGATTTGTAGATGTCTGCAATTTTTTTGTATGTTTCGTTGTCTTTGTCTTGTTCGCGAACAGCAAGGATCATAACCGCTAAAGGTTCATCTTTAGGTTCTAAGAAGAAACCTTGTTTTTCTACGTTAAGGCCAGCGCTTTGAACGTAGTTCATAGGAATTGCAGCTACTACAACGTCATCTAAACTACGTGGTAATTGAGCTGCTTCTAATTCTTGGATTTGAAGGTTTTTAGGGTTAGATGTAATATCTGCTACAGTTGCTTTGAAGCCAACGCCGTCTTTCAAAGTGATAAGACCTGCTTTAGCAAGTAGTGCAAGACCACGACCTCCGTTAGTTGGATCGTTTGGAATTGCTACGATAGCGCCTTCTGGAACATCAGCTGCACTGCGTACAGAGTTACTGTATAAACCCATTGGCATTAAAATAGTTTTACCAATAGCTACTAATTTGGAACCGTTTTGTTTGTTGAAGTTTTCCATGAATGGTATATGTTGGTACGCATTTAATTGAATGTCACCATCAGCGAGGGCTTTATCTGGTGTTACGTAATCGGAGAACTCTACCACTTTAAGATCGATACCTTGTTTTTTTGCTTCTTTAGCTACTGCTTCCGCTACTTGAGCGTGAGGACCTGCAGTGGCACCGATTTTAACTTCTTTAGGCGTTTGGCCTGCTTGATTTGTATTGTTACCGCAACCAGCGATGGCGAATGCAAGTACACCAACGAGGAGAGGGGCAATAAATTTTTTGAATTTCATAATAACATCCCTTTCTACAACATATGTAATGTAAATATCCTATCATGTGAGTTGGATTTTGTATATAGATAAAAACATAGAGGTTAGCTATAGATTAAAGCTATATGCTTTAACATGTAATTAGCACATAAATTACGATAGATAAATATCTAGACAAGCATAAATAGGTAAGTATCATAATAGTGTTTACTATATCTAAAAATCTCGAAAAATGATATAATATAGTTAATAAGTTTTATACAACTTAATTTAAGCTTCACAGTTTAATATATGTATTACAATTCAATATAAGTATTATAATTTAATTTAGTAGTTGATATAGGCATACTCAGGAGGTTCCCATGTATAACTTTGATTTCTATAATCCTACCCATATCGTATTTGGTAAAGACCGTTTAGGCGAATTAGATGCATTGGTACCAAAGGATGCAAAAGTACTCATTACTTATGGTGGTGGTTCCGCCGTACGCAGTGGTCTAATTGATCGCGTAGTAGCGGCTCTTGGCAACCGCAAGGTAGAACAATTTGGTGGCATTGAGCCAAATCCATCTCTTGAAACATGTGAACGTGCAGTAGCTTTCATTAAAGAACATGGTGTGGATTTCGTTCTCGCCGTAGGTGGCGGTTCTGTAGTAGATGCTACAAAACTCATCGTTATGGGTGCCACCTATGATGGCCCTGTTATTGAGGTTATGAAAGCTGGTGTGCCAGAGGTTCCAGTGGAAATGGTGCCAAATCCATTGCCATTTGGTACAGTTATGACTCTACCTGCTACTGGTTCAGAAATGAACAATGGTGCTGTTATTACTTATGGCGACGGTAAATTCCCTGTATTTAGCAGCTTAGTATTCCCTAAGTTCTCCATGCTGGATCCAACATTGACTTTCACATTACCTGAAAAGCAAGTTAAGAATGGCGTTATCGATACCTTCGTGCATACCACAGAGCAATATTTAACATATCCTGTTGAAGGCCGTATTCAAGATCGTTTCAGTGAAGGCATTTTGAAAACTATGATTGAAATCGGCAAAGAAACAGTAGAAAATCCAGAAAACTACGACATTCGTGCTAATCACGTGTGGGCATCTACCTTGGCGTTGAATGGCTTGATTGGTGCCGGCGTGCCACAAGACTGGGCAACACATCTTATCGGTCATGAGTTAACGGCGGCTTATCATCTTGACCACGGTATTACATTAGCTATCGTATTGCCTGCATTGTTAGAAGTGAAAAAAGCAGATAAGCTTGAAAAATTGGCACAATATGCTACGCGCGTATGGCACATTACAGAAGGCACAGCAGAGGAGAAAGCAGATAAAGCTATCGCTAAAACTCGTGAATTCTTTGAGTCCCTTGGCGTATCTACGCATTTGAAAGACTATGGTCTAGGCGCTGAAGCAGTTGATAAAATTGTGAAACAATTAGAAGACCATGGTATGACACGACTTGGTGAAAAAGGCGATGTAACACCAGAAGTGGCTCGTGAAATTTTAACGCGTGCTTTATAATACATTCGGTTGAAAACAATCGAAAATTGACACTAATTATATACAGTGTATAATGAAATAGCTTATATAAAAGACACCCTATGGTGTCTTTTATTGTTCCTCGAATTAGTTTTAGGGCTTGTAAGAGGACTTTGATTACTTTTTGATTGACTATTATACAATATTTGAGTTTGAAAGGAGGCAGCCCTCATGAATGAAATAAAACGGCGAAGTGCATTTTCCTTTGCGCTTCCTATCATGATTCCTATGGGGGTAAGCTTCTTCTTCATAGGTTTAGGGTTTGGTCTGTATGCTACTAGCCAAGGCTTCCCATGGTGGACAGCGCCCGTTTTGGCAGCTACTATTTTTGCGGGCTCTATGGAGTTCGTCACTATTGGTATGCTGATGGCTGGATTTGATCCTATCAATGCTTTTATACTGACTATGTTTGTCAATGGTCGTCATTTCTTCTATGGATTGTCTGCACTCCAACGATATGTACATATG
The DNA here is from genome assembly GCF_934190855.1 of uncultured Veillonella sp. Classification (GTDB taxonomy): domain Bacteria; phylum Bacillota; class Negativicutes; order Veillonellales; family Veillonellaceae; genus Veillonella. Next base: position 3,480 of record NZ_CAKPTN010000012.1, read on the forward strand.
GGGTGGAAGTGGTTTCCTACTGTTGCTTGGATGTGTGATGAAAGTTTTGCTATCAATATGTCTACGAAGTTACCTGATGATGTAGATGAAAAGTGGTTTTACTTTCACGTGTCTTGGCTCAACTATGTATTTTGGGTATTTAGCACGTTTATAGGTGGTCTGTTTGGCAATCTATTAGCTACTGTAGATTTGCGTGGTATCGACTTTGTATTACCAGGTCTATTTATTGTAGTGTTTCTTGAAATGCTGCTTAATGCGAAGAATAATAAGATTAGAGCTTTCGGTGTAGTTGGTGCTGCTATGGCGATAGTCATGCTCTTATTGGTAGGAAAGTCACTCTTTATGCTTCTATCTATGAGCTGTATGTTGGTCGCTTGTTATATTGCGTATAAGTGGGGAGGTGTTCACCTTGACTAGTACGGAAATGGTCATTACTGTTGCTATTGTTGTAGCGGGAACATTACTGACTCGTTTTGGTGCGTTCCTCGTATTTCCGCCAGGTAAAAAGGCACCAGATTTTGTATTATATTTAGGAAAGGCATTGCCAGCTGCCGTTATGGGTATGCTTGTAGTATATACCTTTAAAGAAACGGTTGTCCTTGCGTATCCATATGGTATTCCTGAGTTAATTGCATTACTTGTTACTGTAGGGCTACACTTGTGGAAACGCAATATGCTCATCTCAATTGGCGTGGGAACAGCGGTGTATATGATTCTTGTTCAAGCTGTATTTAATGTGCCTAAGTAGAATAAACCATAATAAAATAAACCACTTATATCTATCTTTTATTAGATATAAGTGGTTTTGTTATTTTACATATACTATTTGGTTTATTTAGACCGTAGTATTTATTTTCATTGTCGCCAACTATAAATAGCTGTTATTGTATTCTATTTTAGTTGTAACAGTCTTTCTAGACCTGGTGCTGTATGGTGATCTTCCAAGAAGTCTTGTTGATCTAATAATTCCATAACGTCCATGTCGATGTTAGTAAGTTTGAAGTTGAATACATCAAAGTTTGCTTCCATATGGCTTACATTATTTGCCTTTGGCAATGGAATGATGCCTCGTTGGATGTGCCAACGCAAGATGATTTGGTGTTTACTAACGCCGTATTTTTCAGCCAAGCTTTTGATGATGGGATGGTCAAAAATCGGTTGGCGATCACGCGTAAATGGAGACCATGCCATGCCTACTACTTGATGTTTGCGCATCAGTTGTAATAAGGATTGGCGTTGGTTGAATGGATGGCACTCGATTTGGTTCACCACAGGTTTTACATTACAGTGGTACAACAAGTCGATGAGGCGATCTTCGTAGAAGTTAGAGAGACCTAGACCGCGTAACACGTTTTGGTCATATAATTCTTCCATAGCGCGCCAAGAGCCATAGTAATCGCCAAGAGGTTGGTGAACGAGCATGATGTCGATATAGTTAGTGTCTAATTTTTTTAGAGAGCTTTCCACAGCGCGCATCGTATTATCATAGCCCGCATCAGTGTGCCAAATTTTTGTAGTAATAATGATATCTGTACGATTAACGCCAGATGCTTTGATACCTCTACCAACGGCTTCTTCGTTGCCGTAGTAGGCCGCTGTATCCAGCAAGCGGTAACCTACGCCAAGTGCATTAGCAACGGCTTGCTCAGTTTCTCCTTCGGTGCCTGTTTTATAAGTGCCATAACCGATAGAGGGAATAAAGCTGCCGTTATTTAAAATTCTAAAGTCCATCCGTTCTTCCATGAGAACCTCCGTTATATCCATAAATTAAAGGAATTTACTTTCATACAATTCTAATTGATTTTATGATATACTAAGGTATTGATAAAAATCAATATGATAGGAAGTGACAGAATGAAAATCAATCGTTTATGTTCTGTAATTGCTATGCTTGGTGTTATACTGATGGCGCTTGCCATTGCCGGTTGCGGTCCAAAAACTGTATCCGTCGCAGAGGTAACATACAAGGACATGCCGTTGCAGATACATAATGACGCCAATGTAACAGCCCTTAACAAGGCGACGGTAACGCCGACCTTAACAGGGCAGGTCGTATATGCTGTGAAAGTAGGCGACCAAGTACAGCAAGGCCAAACCTTGGCAACTGTAGATACATCGGCTTTACAACAACAGCTGGCATCCTTACAAGGTCAGTTAGCGCAAGCACAATCGCAATCATATGCGACATCTGTGACGACCACGACGGCAGCGTCCGTAGATAGTGCTCAATTAGCACAGGCACAGAAAATGCGCGAAGCGGGCATGATTACACAAAAAGAATATGATCGCATTGTGGAACGATCTCGACCACAAACTACGACAGTAACAACTGGCGGTGGTGGCGGTGGCGCCAATACGGCGGCTATCGAGGCTCAAATCGCTCAAGTATCTGCTCAAATGGCTGCATCTACAATTGTAGCTCCTATAGCAGGTACGGTGACGGCTATTTATAACGAAGACCGTCAAATGGCGATTGCAGATCGTCCGTTTATGATGATACAACAAACAACACCGATGGTAGCATCTCTCAGCATCCCTCGTGATGCGGCGATGAAGCTGGGCACACCGGAGGCGAAAAACGGCATGAAAGTGCTCCTCAAGGTGGCTGAACAAGAATTACCAGGTGAATTAACTTACGTAGATATTACGCAACCTGAAACGGTGCCTAGCGTATTGGTGAAAGCAACTTTCAACAATGACAAAGGGCTCATTAAGGCGGGCGAATTCTATACACTCGTTATCGAATCTAATGTGAAAGCAAAAATGTTGACCGTTCCGTCCAAAGCGGTTCGGGAAAACTCTGACGGCAAATATGTGTATGTATTGACTGAAAACAATACGGTGGACGTACGCGTTGTAGAGGTAGGCATCACAGAAGGCGATGATGTAGCTATTATTTCTGGTCTAAATGCAGGTGACAAGGTTATTACAACCGACGGAACCTTTGTATTAGGCGAATCTGTAAAATTGTAATTACGAACCGAAAGGTTCTATACTAGAGTTTTAAAATTATGTGGAATGCATGATAGTAAGAAACTTTCACAGTCTGTGAAAGCAACCTCGTAAGGGGAATCTGATAGGAGGGATTATTATTTTAGAATTTAAACGTTTTGAATTAAGAGATAAACCATTGATCGACAAGTATTTTGAACAACATCATTATGAAGCATCTGACAACTGTTTCACTACCTTGTTTATGTGGCAAGATCCGTACGGCATCCGTTGGGCTGAAGAAAATGGCGTGTTGTACATCCAAGGTGGCGGTAAGCGTGAAACATTCCTATTGCCTCCATTTGCTGGTAAAGATGCTAAGTTCCTTGATGGTTTATTGCGCGCTAAAGAATGGTTCGTAGAAAATAAATTGCCATTCCGCTTTAAAGGTGTTAGCAAAGCAGTAAAAGAGCGTATGGAAGACCTATGTCCTGGTCGCTATGAGTTCACACCCGACCGCGATAACTACGAATACATTTACAAATCTGAAGATCTTATCAATTTGTCTGGTAAGAAGTTCCGTCAAAAGAAAAATCATTTAAACCAATTCCGCATGCAATATTCTAACTATGAGTACTTGCCAATTACGGAAGATATCATTCCATTATGTCGCGAAACAGCAGCGTCTTGGGTGGAAACTCACCACGAAGAAGGTATCGAAGACGAATTAGTAGCTATTAATTTGTTGTTCGATAACTGGGAAGCACTAGGCCTTAAAGGCGGCGCCATTAAATTGTTTGGACGCGTGGAAGCCTTCAGTATCGGTGAAATCTTAAATGATAGAATTGCTTTGATTCATATTGAAAAAGCAAATCCAGATATTCGTGGTTTGTACCAAGCGATTAACAATGAATTCATTCGTCATGAATTTAGTGAAGTTGAATTCATCAACCGTGAAGAAGACATGGGCCTGCCTGGTCTTCGTCAAGCAAAAGAATCTTACAACCCAGATCACTTTGCTGAAAAATATGACGCAGTATATGCTAACGAAGCAGATAATGCGACAGGCGGTAAATAAAAATCTGAGCTATGAAGCCGATGTGCTTCATAGCTCATTTTGTTATAATAGAAGTGTTAGCCTATCTATTTGTATTTAAATTGCGTATCATCATGGCGATGCGATGCGATGCGATGCGATGCGATGCGATGCGATGCGATGCGATGCGATGCGACAGATAGAGGCCTGTATGATATAACGAGGACATAATTATGGAATTTAGAATTGCGACGGCTCAAGATACGCCACATGTGGAAAATCTTTGGGCGTACTGCTTTGAACCTAAGGAAGACCCATTCTTCCAATATTATTTTACAAATTGTTATGAACCAGAAAATACAATGGTTGGTCTAGAACAAGATCAATTGTTGAGCACCGTTCATTTGCGTCAATATAATCTTAATGTACGCGGTGCTGTACTGCCTACGAGCTACATGGTGGGCGTTGCCACACATCCTGCGGCTCGCCGTGGCGGTGTAGGTGGTGCGCTATTGACCGCTGCCTTAGAGGAACTTCGTCAGCGCGGTCAAGCTATGACGATTTTGATGCCTTCTAAAGCGGCTTTTTACCAACAATATGGTTGGGAACTGTATGCTCATCAATGGGTGAACACCGTGTCTCTTGAAGACTTGCGCCCTATGACGGACAAATCCTTGAGCTTTGGTTTGCTTAACAGTGTAGACCAATGGACCTTGTTAGATCCAGTATATAAAGCGTATACAGCCCGTCTTTCTGGCTATGCTGAGCGCGGTGAAAAGGAATGGAAACGCTTGCTCGGTAGCTTCTTTGCTGAGGGCGTGAATATCGCTGTAGTGCGCAATGATGAAGGTGCTATCGAAGGATATGCGGTATATCGCTTGGGTCAACCTGAAATTCCTGTTTCTGAATTAGTTTACACTACACGTCGTGCTCAACGAGCATTGTTGAACTACTTCTATAATCACCGTTCTCAAGGTACTTCTATTCGTTGGAATGAAGGCCTTCACGATACATACTATCGTTTCTACCCAGATGGCAGAAGCGGCCATGCAACTATGCCGTATATGATGAGTCGTATCGTTGATGTGAAAGCGGCTCTTGAAGCGATTCCTGTAAATCCTGAGGCATTGATGATGCCAATTACATTGACCTTTGGTGTTAAAGATAGCCTTTGCGCATGGAACGAAGGTCGCTACGAAGTACAATACGGCGGTGCTTTAACGCCAACCGTTAAGAAAGTATCTGATACGCTTGAAGGCGAAGTCGATCTTACTGTTGAAGTAGGCGCTTTGAGCCAACTTTTGATGGGCACCCTTACAGCACGTGACCTTGCCTTTGAAGGGAAACTTTCAGTCGGGGAAGAATGGTTAGACTATTTCGACATCCTCTATCCTGAACAAAAAACATATATTAACGAGTGGTGGTAATATGAGCTGGAAAACGTATACGGTAAAAGAGCCGACAGAATTAACAGTCTCTAAATATGTAAAGGAACGATTTTCTCTATCCTCTCGGGATATTCAAATGATGTTTCGCAAGAAACGGGTGAAAGTAAATAGCCGTGTAGCCCATTCCCAACGAGCACTTAAAAAGGGTGATGTGCTCACGTTAGAATTACCGCAAGATAAGGATTATGGGGTAGATGTAGAAAAGGGGCCTATTACCGTTCTCTACGAAGATGCACATACCTTGGTGGTCAATAAGGATCCCTTTATGCTCGTTCACCCCGCAGGACAAACAAAGTCTTGTACATTGAGCAACTATGTAGCTGGTTATTATGCGAAGAAGGGCGTAGTTCATAAGGTTCGCCCTGTGCATCGCCTCGACCGTGATACATCGGGTTGTATTCTCTTTGGTAAAACTAAGGAAGCACAGCAGTACTACACAGATGAACTACAAGCTGGTCGTATCGACCGCATCTATTCAGGCCTTGTAGAAGGTCGCATTGATGAGGATGGTGTTGTGGATGCGCCTATCGGGGTGGATCCAGTATTTGATAACCGCCGTGTCATCGATGAATTTGGTCAACCGGCACAAACGGAATATACCGTTCTTGGTCATGATGGGAATCATAGTTTATTGCGATTTAAACTGCTCACAGGGCGAACTCATCAAATCCGTGTACACATGGAGCACATAGGCCATCCTATCGTTGGCGATGCTATGTATGGTACACGTAACAAACCTTATACACGTCAATGCTTACATGCATCGGAATTGACCTTTGTACCTTATGGTAAGGACGAAGCGATTACGGTGACTTGTGAAGTAGGGGACGAATTTGGTCGTGAAAAATAGTAATTGCTTTTATAAGTATCATCAACTATAATCTACATGATGATGTGGTCATAGAGCGTGCCACGTAAAATAAAGAAAGCTCAATCGCTAGATGTGGACATAGAGCGTGCCACGTAAAACAAAAAAAGCTCAATCGATGATAAACAAATATAGCTATTGATGATTGTGTATTCTTGTATACAAAAAACAATAGTGATAAAAACTCATAGTCTATGCGTCAAAAGCATAGACTATGTTTTTTTTATATTTTCAATTCCCAGTGGACAGGAGTATACTGTGTATAGACATAAAATTCTATAGACTATAAAGTTTATGATTTTATCATGAAATAGTTTGTTAGTTATACTTTCACCAAGCCCGAACGGAACGATGCCGCAGTGCTTGGGATGATCAAGTGATATGAAGGAGTGCACGTTATGGATATGAATCAGAGCACAATTAAGCAACAACGTCTAGATCAAGCTAGACTCGAAGCCAATGGTATGTACAGCAGCCAATTTGAAAAGGATGCATGCGGCATGGGCTTTGTCGTTAATATTAAGGGTAAAAAATCCCATGATATTATTGATGATGGTTTGCGCATTTTAGAGCGCCTTGAGCACCGTGGTGGTGCAGGTGCCGATAAGGACACAGGGGATGGCGCCGGTATTTTAGTACAAATTCCTCATGAGTTCTTTAAACGCGAATGCGAAGTGCTTGGCATTAACTTGCCTTCTGCTGGTGATTACGGCGTAGGTATGGTCTTTGCCCATAAATATGAAAGTCTTCGTAACGAGCAAAAACGCATTTTTGAAGAGGTTGTACGCGAAGAAGGTCAAGTTGTTCTCGGCTGGCGTGAAGTACCAGTCGATGGTACGAAGGTTGGTCAAGAGGCCGCAGCTATTCGTCCTTGGATGATTCAAATTCTCATCGGCAAAGGTCCAGATGTAACGAATAATAAAGAATTCGAACGCAAATTGTACATCATCCGTAAATTGGCGGAAAAACGCATCATTCCGTTGAGCAAGGAGTTATCTAGCGACTTCTATATCGCATCTTTGTCCTCTAAAACAATTGTATATAAAGGTATGTTAACACCTGGTCAATTGCGTGACTTCTACCTTGATTTGAGCGACCTTGATTTCACATCTGCGTTGGCAATGGTTCACTCTCGTTTCAGTACGAATACATTCCCAAGCTGGGCTCGGGCGCATCCTAACCGTTTCTTAGTGCATAATGGTGAAATCAACACGATTCGCGGTAACGTAAACTGGATTAATGCTCGTGAAGGTAAAGCAGAATCTCCATTATTCCCAGATATTAAAAAGGTATTCCCTGTAGTAGATGATAGTGGTTCTGACTCCGCTATGTTTGACAATACATTGGAATTCTTGCACATGACAGGTCGTTCCTTGCCTCATGCAATCATGATGATGATTCCTGAGCCTTGGGAACGCAATAATCTCATGAGCAAAGAAAAACATGACTTCTATGAGTTCAATAGCTTCATGATGGAACCATGGGATGGTCCTGCTGCAATGGGCTTCACTGATGGTACAGTTATCGGTGGCGTACTTGACCGTAATGGTTTGCGTCCTGCTCGTTACTATGTAACAACTGATGATCGTGTTATCATGGCGTCTGAAGTTGGTGTTGTGAACGAAAACGCTGAAAATATTCGCGCTAAAGGTCGCTTGGAACCAGGCAAAATGCTTCTCATCGATACAGAGGAACAACGCATTATTTCCGATGAAGAAATCAAGCAACGGGTTGCTACTGAATTGCCATATGATGAATGGGTAAAAGAACACGTTATCCACTTGTCTGAAATTACCCAAGCCGATGAAAGCGACATTCCTAAAGTAGAGGACTTGTTCAAAAATCAACAAGCCTTTGGTTATACGCAAGAAGACCTTGTACGCATGATTGTACCTATGGCAAAGGATGGTAAAGACCCTGTAGGTGCTATGGGTGCCGATGCTCCACTTGCTATCTTGTCCGATAAACCACAATTGTTATACAGCTACTTCAAGCAAATGTTCGCCCAAGTAACAAATCCTCCAATCGATTCCATTCGGGAGGAAATGGTTACATCTACTCGGGTTATGCTTGGTAACTCTGGTAACTTAACAGATCCAAACAAAGCTGGTACGTATGCGTTATCCATGCGTACACCAATCCTTACAAATCAAGAATTGGCGTCTATCAAGGCTCTTGACTGCCGTCGCATGAAATCCGTTACATTGCCAATCCTCTTCGATCCAACTAAGGGTGCTGAAGGCTTGCGCGATGCATTAGATGAATTATGCGCTAAAGCAGAAGAAGCAGCACGTACAGAGCAAAATGTATTAATTTTATCCGACCGTGGCGTCGATGAAAATCATGCACCAATTCCAGCATTATTGGCTGTAGCGGCTGTTCACAATCACTTGATTAACAAGGTATTGCGTACAGAAATCGGTCTTATCCTCGAATCTGGTGAGCCACGCGAAGTTCATCATTTCTGTACATTAATCGGTTATGGTGTAACAGCTATCAATCCATACTTGGCTCTTGAAACTGTACGCGATTTACAAGCTCGTAAACGCCTTGGCGATATTACACCAGAACAAGCTGAAAAGAACTACATCAAAGCAGCTGTAGGCGGTATCATGAAGGTTATGTCCAAAATGGGTATTTCCACAGTTCGCTCCTACCATGGTGCACAAATCTTTGAAGCCTTGGGCTTAAATACTAACTTCATCAACAAGTTCTTTGTAAATACGCCAACACGTATCGGAGGTATAGGCCTTGGCGGTGTAGCACACGAAGCCTTAGCTCGTTATGAACGTGCTTTCAAATCCGACGAAACTGTACTCGAACCAGGTGGTTGGTACGGTCCTGTAAAAGATGGTGAAGAGCATTTGTTCAATCCTAAGACTATCGATCTTTTACAAGAATCCCTTATCAATAGCGACTATGCTAAGTATAAAGAATATTCTAAAGCGATTCGCAATGATTACCACGTTACATTGCGTTCCTTGATGGAGTTGAACTACCCAGTAGGTGGCGGTATTCCTATTGAAGAAGTTGAAGCCGAAGAATCCATCGTAAAACGCTTTAAAGCGGGCGCTATGAGTTATGGTGCCATCAGTAAAGAGGCGCATGAAGCGATTGCTATCGCAATGAACCGACTTGGCTCTACATCTAACTCTGGTGAAGGTGGCGAAGATGTAGCTCGTTTCAAACCATTGCCAAACGGCGACAGCATGAACTCCGAAGTAAAACAGATCGCTTCTGGTCGTTTCGGTGTAACTGCGAACTACCTCATCCACGCAAAAGAGTTGCAAATTAAATGTGCTCAAGGTGCTAAACCAGGTGAAGGTGGTCAATTACCAGGTAAAAAAGTATACCCTGAAATTGCAAAAGCTCGTCACTCCACTCCAGGCGTAGAGCTCGTATCTCCTCCACCTCATCACGATATTTACTCCATCGAAGATTTGGCTGAGTTGATTTACGACTTGAAATGCGTCAACAAAGATGCTCGTATTTCCGTTAAATTAACATCTGAAGCAGGCGTTGGTACTATCGCGGCCGGCGTTGCAAAAGCAAAAGCAGATAATATCTTAATCTCTGGTTACGACGGCGGTACAGGTGCGGCAGGCCGTACATCTGTAAAACACGCTGGTGTGCCTTGGGAATTAGGTTTGTCCGAAACTCATCAAACATTGATGCTCAACAGATTGCGTGACCGCGTTCAATTAGAGGTAGACTCCAAGTTGATGACAGGTTTCGACGTAGCTGTAGCGGCTATGCTCGGTGCTGAGCTATTCGGCTTCGGTACATTGCCACTCGTTGCAGTAGGCTGTAAAATGGCTCGCGTATGTAATCTCAACACATGCCCTTATGGCGTAGCTACACAAGATGAAAAATTGCGTGCTCGTTTCACAGGTAAACCTGAGTATGTAGAAAACTTGATGATCTTTATTGCTCGTGAGTTGCGCGAAATTATGGCTCGTTTAGGCATTCGCTCCGTAGCTGAGCTGGTTGGTCGTATTGATCTCGTTCGTCAAAAATCTCAAGACGATAACTTTAAATTGTCTCGCGTTGACCTTAAACGTGTATTGTTCCGCCCATACATCGATTCCTCTGTAGGACACATGCACACTGTTGATCAAGATCACGAGTTGGAACGCACTTTGGATATGTCCAAACTCTTGCGCATGTGCCGTCCTGCTATTGAGGACCAAAAACCGATTCGCGCTAAATTGGCTATTACAAACATTAACCGTGTAGTAGGTACTTTGGTTGGCTCTGAGGTGACTCGTCGTTATGGTGAAAGCGGCTTGCCAGACAATACAATCAAGTTGAACTTTGAAGGCTCTGCAGGCCAATCTTTCGGTGCTTTCATCCCTAAAGGTATGACATTAGAACTTGAAGGGGATGCAAACGATTACCTCGGTAAAGGTTTATCCGGTGGTACTATTACTGTATATCCGCCTAAAGACTCTATCTTTGAAGCTGACGAAAACATCCTTATCGGTAACGTTGCCTTCTATGGTGCCACATCTGGTACATCCTACATCAATGGTGTAGCTGGCGAACGTTTCGCCGTTCGTAACAGTGGTATCACTGCCGTTGTAGAAGGTGTAGGCGACCATGGTTGTGAATACATGACTGGTGGCGAAGTTCTTGTACTCGGTAAAATCGGCCGTAACTTCGCAGCAGGTATGTCCGGTGGTTATGCGTATATCCTCGATTGCGATGAACGCTATGTAAATACAGGTCTTGTAGAATTACGCCCAGCTAATACTGAAGATGACCTTAAACGCATTAAAGAATTGGTAGAACAACACGTTTTACACACTAATTCCACTAAAGGCCGTCACATCCTTGAAAACTGGAATAACTTTGTAAATAGATTTACAAAAGTTGTACCTGTAGCATATGAAGAAATGCACGCTGCTATTGAACGATATAAAGAACAAGGCTTATCCTTGGAAGAAGCTCAATTGGCTGCATTCAAAGAAAAATATGCAAAATAGAAGAAAATATGTATTAAGATGCTAAAATTTATAGTCTCCCTATGTTACCTAAAATTATTTAAGTGAGATTTGTTGTAAGATATCTATAGTATTTAATTTTGCCTAATGCAAAGGAGTTTATAACTCTTTTACATTAGGCAGTTTTATTATTTAATCTTAAATAAATACAATTATGGTAAAATTATTATTAAGAAGAGCCGATTATTTCTATAAAATTTTATTATAACCAAATTTTAATGATATGTTACTCTAATTTTGTTTAGATGTAATTAGTCGATTTATTTGTTGAAACATAAACATAATAGCTGTTTAGATTCTTTGTAGCTAAGGTAATAGGAAAGTTTTAACTTACTTTAAGGTATTCACATAGTATATTGGGGAAAAGAGGATAATTTATTTGGACTTTTATATTTCAAAATTTAAAGAACCTATTGATGCAATAAATAAGATTAATGAATTATTTGATATTGAACTCTCTAAGTTAGATGATACTTTTGTTATTGTATTTGATATGAATTTTGTAAGGCCATTTCCTTTATGTTATATTGCACATGGCATAAAGGAGTTTTTGGCTATTGCAAGGAAAAGAAGACCAGATATAACTTTTAAGGTAAGATATACTCCTAGTCAAAGTGGTTTTTCATATGCTTCTAATATGGGATTCTTTAAATTTATATCAAAATTTATTGATATAGGCCGTCCGCCAGGTGAGTTGTCAGGGAGTCAAAATTACTTACCTATAAAGCTTGAAAGCTTTAGCGAGAAAAAAAGGATAAAAGGAATATTTTTAGAAGATGGAGCTGTTGCTGAGTTAACAGCAAAAGAATTATCCAATGTTTTGGTTCATGACAACAATGAGCTCAAAAATCTTTACAACTATTTGTTAAGAGAGTTGATAAGAAATATTCCAGAACACTCAAATAGTGATATAGTAGGATATGCTGCACAGTATTGGCCTAGCTGGAGGCTTTCAGAAATATGTGTATTTGATGAAGGTCGTGGTATTTTTGATAGTCTGAAATCAAATAGTATTCATGCTGAGTATATTGAGTCTGATCAAGAGGCTTTAGAGTATGCTTTGGCTCCTGGGATATCAGAATGCTTTGCACCAGGAGGAGAAAATCTAGATAAATCAGAATGGGCGAATTCTGGGTATGGATTATATTTTATTAGTGAAATCTGTAAACAATTAAAAGGCTCTTTGTTGATTATATCTGGAGCAAGTTATATATACCAAAAGCCTAATGGACAGAGGCTATATGGTGATGCATATTTTAAGGGGACTATTGTAAGAATTAGCTTACCTTCTACAGTAGAATTTAATGTTGAACAAATGTTAAATGATATTCGTAGAAATGCTGAAACAATTGCTAAATCAATGGATAATACATACCACAGCGCATCAATGTCATCTAGTATGGTTAAAGTCAAATGATTTTTATGGAGTCGTATACGAGTTTGATTATAGATTTATTATTTAAACAGAATATTTATTGATATCTATTAAAAATGGATATATTAATAACTAATGGTGCTAGACTTCCTATATTGCATAATGTATAATATCTATATTGCAATATTGGATCATGGCAGTTCTCGGGCCCGTGCAATGGGGGCCTGTGAATCGTGTCAGGACTGAGAGGTAGCAGCACTAAGCGGTAACCTTCATGTGCCACGGGGAACCCGGGGGCTGTCGTGATCGAATATTGCAAGGCGGCCTGAGGGGCCGCTTTTTTTATGTCTAATCTAAGGTCTATAAAATGAGTCAGATTTCTGCGAATATGGTATAATAAAGTATTGTAATTTTCGGAAAAAGGGGGTGTTCCAATGGCATATATTGCGTTATATCGTAAGTACCGTCCGCAGACGTTTACTGATGTGGTTGGTCAGCATCAAGTATCGGATACATTGATGCGTGCTATCCGCGAGGATAAGGTAGCTCATGCGTATTTGTTTGCTGGTCCGCGAGGGACTGGTAAAACGAGTATGGCCAAGATTTTTGCACGCGCTATCAACTGTGAGCATGGGCCAACGGATCATCCTTGTAAAGAGTGTAGTGCTTGTAAATCGATTTTGAGCGGTCAGTCCATGGACGTTCTTGAAATCGACGCCGCATCCAATCGTGGTATCGATGAGGTGCGTGCTCTTCGTGAAAGCGTTAAATTTATGCCTGTTGAGGGCCGTAAAAAGGTATTCATCATCGATGAAGCTCACATGCTTACGACTGAAGCGTGGAATGCACTTTTAAAAACTATCGAAGAGCCACCGGCTCACGTTATGTTTATCTTCGCTACTACAGAGATTGAAAAGTTACCTGTTACCATCGTATCTCGTTGTCAGCGATACACCTTTAGACGGATTACGTCTGACGATATTGCACAGCGTTTATCCTATGTAGCTGAACAAGAAGGCTTTGGGTTAGATCCTGCAGCGGCACAGCTTATCGCTGTACATGCAGACGGCGGTTTGCGTGATGCATTGAGTATTTTAGACCAATGTGCGGGTATGGCTACAGGTACTATTACACCTCAAGTAGTAGAGGAATTGATCGGCCTGGTTAGCAAGGAATGGATCATTCACTTCCTAGATGCGCTACGCAATGGGGATGGACCAAAATTACTGTCCTATATTCACGATGCCTTAGCAGAAGGTCGTGATGCGACACAGATTATGGAAGCCCTCATTCAGCACGTGCGTGCCTTGCTTGTTGGTAAGGTCGCACCTGACGCAGATGAGCTCAAGGTATATGATGCCTTTAAAGATGAGTTTTTGGCTCAAGCTGACAGCATCGATTTTAATGAGCTTAATCAATATGTGCGCAGTGCTCAATCCATAATGAATGATGCGAAACAGGTGGATAATCCACGAACTATCATCGAAATGGGCTTGCTCGTTCTTTGTGCTAAATTAGGCTCTGTTGATGAAAGCCTAGAAGACCGCATATATGCACTAGAGGCTTCAGAACGGTCTGAACGGAACGATTTATTGAACCGCATGGCTCAATTAGAACAACGCGGTCCGGCGGCTCCTACGCCTGCTTATGGTGCCAATGCATTCGGTCCGCCTAGTGGCTATGCGAATAGCTTTGTTCCTGTAGATAATGCGGCTGTACAGAATGCTTCCATGAGTAGCGCTCAACCTAGTACCGTTGGTACAGTGCCTCCTCCAAGTAGTGTGGGCATGACACCGCCACCTGCGAGTGTAGGTATGACCCCTCCACCTATGGGGGCACCAGGTAGTACACCTCCTCCTATGAATGGAGTAGGTATGGCTCCGCCTCCAATGGGAGGCGTTGGTATGGCACCACCACCAAGTACAAGTAGTGCACCACAACGACCTGCTAGAAATCAAGCTAAAGGTCGTGGTAAAAAAGGCATTAGTACACAGGCTATCATTAGTGATCAAATCTTGTCTGCTCAAGAGTATCGCAATGTACAGTCTAATGTCATTAAATACTTGAAGGACAGCAATCGAAATATGACCTCCACCGTTATCGGTCAAGGTCAGCTTGTCTACGTAGACCAAAGCAAGGCTGTTATGGCCTTTAAAAATACATTGCACCTCAATGTAATGACCAATGAAGTAAACTTGGCGGAAGCGGCGGATGCTTTCACCTATACGTTGGGCTATCCAGTACATGTGGAAATAGTAGATGCTCTTACACAAGTTTACAAAGACTATAAAAAGGCCTCTGGTAGTACGACACAGCGCCAAGTAAAAGCACCGCAACGTCCACCAGAACCAATGGTTGATGTACAGAAGACCTCTGGTGGTCAACCGACACAAATGGATTTAACAAATCCATCGGCGTCACAAGGTAGTGCACAAGTTGGTCATGCTACTACTGAAGAACAATCTAGTAAGCCTGATTCCGCAGCAGTAGATGCGGCAAAGGCAGCAGCTTTGGCATTCTTAGCTAAAAAGACGGGCGGTACCAATGCTACTAGCAGTAGTGTGAATACAGGTACAACAGTTGCTTCAGCAGAAGGACAAACATCTGGCGGAGATGTGCCGATTACATCCTTTGATGGCAGTCCGTCCGGACCGGTTCCAGACGGAGAAATCCCTATCGAGTCGCTAGCAGGTTCTATTGAAGGCGATGATATTCCTGTTCATTCCTTTGATGATGTACCTGTAGATGACATGGAGGAATCCTATGTATCATCCTTAGATGATATGCCGCCACATCCATTAGATAGTGTCACTGTTATTAGCGATGATGGGGAAGTTTTAGAACGCCCTATGGATAGCGGGGCCCATATCGAGGTAGAAGCTGTCCCAAAGTCTAACGGGGGCGAACAGCAACAGGGAACCCCTTATCAAAGTGGAGACCAGGCTATGCTTTCACAAGCACCTATTGAAGTAGCGCCCATCGATAGCGTGACGGTGGCTCGTGAATATGCATGGGATCCAGAGCATATGACGGAAGAGGAGCGAAACAATCCTCTCTTAGCAGAAACATTAGAGAAACTATCTGAAGACCACGACATCATCGTCGAGGTCATCGAAGAATAAATTTTTGAGTATACCCGTTGGTCCTAAGACCTTCAGGTGACGTATATGTTAAAAGTCTATGTCGTATAGTTAGAGTTATGGACATAGATAGTTAGTAAGGACAAGGTCCTAAAAGGAGGAATTACAATGTTTGGTAAAGGTATGGGCAATATGGCTGGCATGATGAAAAAAGTTCAAAAAATGCAAGCAGATATGAAGAAAATGCAAGAAGAATTAAAAACTCGTACAGTAGAGGCTTCCGTTGGTGGCGGCGCTGTAACAGTTGTAATGAACGGTGAAAAAATCATCGAGTCTTTGAAATTGAACCCAACTGCAGTTGATCCTGAAGACGTAGAAATGTTAGAAGATTTAGTGATGGCTGCTGTAAATGAAGCTAGTAAAAAAGTAGACGACCTCTTGGCTCAAGAAATGGGCAAAGTAACTGGTGGTCTTAACTTGCCAACAGGTTTATTCTAAATGACAAACGCTTTAGAACGGCTCGTAGAGCAGTTGCGCCGCTTGCCGGGTATCGGTTCCAAGTCGGCTAGACGCTTGGCCTATCATTTGGTAGAAATGCCGAAGGAAGAGGTAGACCGTCTCGTGGAAACCATCGTAGAAGCGAAGGGGGCTACGCGTCACTGTTCTATTTGCTTTAACTTATCAGCTCAAGACCCTTGCGAATTCTGTAGCAATCCAAATCGCGATCAAACGACGATCATGGTCGTTGAAACATCTCGCGATGTGATTGCCATCGAGCGTAGTGGTGACTATAAGGGCTTATATCACGTATTGGAAGGTGCCTTGTCCCCTATGGAGGGCATCGGTGCTGACGATATTCGCGTAAAAGAATTGATTGCTCGCCTTCGTGATGGTGTCGTACAAGAGGTTATCCTCGCCACTGACCCAGACGTAGAAGGGGAAGCGACAGCTCTCTATTTGGCGCGCTTATTAAGTCCTAGTGGTATTAAGGTAACACGTATTGCCCGCGGTGTGCCTGTAGGTGGCGATATCGAATATGCCGATGAATTAACGTTAGGCGGTGCCGTAGTAAACCGTCAAGAAATGAAAGGATAATATGGAAGCTTTATTAGCATCAACACCGATTTCCGCGGTTATTTCTATTGCTGTAGCCTACATTGCTTTCAAAGTAGCATTTTTCACTCTTAAAAGAGTAGTTTTAAATGCAGTAACAGGTGCTTTAACATATTGGGTATGTGTAAATGTTCTCAATATTCCTATGGACATTGGTATGGGTACATGGGCATTGACTGCAATTTTAGGCCCTATTCCAATGCTCATTGCTGCCGGATGGTACGGCTTTTTAAAATAGGAGGCTATCATGCTTATCAATCGTGAACAACAACGCGTTATTGATGAAGTTGAACAGAATATCCTCTTGTTAGCGTCCGCTGGGACGGGAAAAACGAATACACTTGCTTATCGAGTGGCTCACCTCATCGAGGGCGGCTATGCGAAAGCGGAGAATATCTTGTGCATGACCTTTACGAACAAGGCCGCAAACGAGATGAAAGACCGCATTCAATCGCTCGTAGGCAGTCCTGCAAAGGCTGTGGAGGTTAGTACATTCCACAGCTTTTGCTTTTTCGTGCTCCAACAAGAGGGCAAGCGGAACGAAACCTTGTATACGGATGTAACTATCTTTGACGAAGAGGATTGTAAGGAATTGTCTGAACCGTATCGTCCAGGTAAATTGCGAGAAATGTCCTTTGCGAACATCATCGCTATGGTGAAAGAATATCGTTCCTTGTATGGTTACTATTCTGATGACCTTGTAGGCGATTATAAACGAACTATTGAACGTTTGCAAAAGGAACAGCGTAGCGCCATTGAACAGCAGTTTTCTAGCTTTGGCAATGTCCTCTACAGTGAACTCCATGACTTCTTGAACCATGGTCACGAATGGATTGCCGCTTATGATGAAAGCTTAGCCACCGTACATGGTCTGGATTTTATGGACCTTATCTGCGGTGTTCATCGTCTCTTCCAAGATCCTGTCGTTCGGGAGCGCTGGCGCAGTCGTTACAGTTATATTTCTGTAGATGAGATGCAAGATACAGGCGTACTTGAGTATAAGGTATTAGAAATGATCTGGGAAGGTAATCACGTCCTCTTGTGCGGTGACTATTTCCAAACCATATACGAATGGCGTGGGTCCGATCCATTCCGTTTGCTTAAGCAATTCGATGTGGACTTCAAGCCTTTAAAAATCATCTTCTATGAAAACTACCGCTCTAACTGGACGCTCTTTACGATGGCTTTCAAAACATTGCAAAATATGTTCCCTGACCTCGTAGGCTCTATATATACTGAATTGCCTCGCGCTAATAGTGAAAGAAAGGGAAAGCCCGTTCTTATTAAAGGTTGTAAAAATAGTTATTTAGAGGGCCGCTATATTTATGAAGCCATTTGTGCCTTGCCAAAGGATGCGAATATTGGTGTTCTTGTACGGGATAATAAAAAGGCGCAGCGATTGAGCGACTCCTTTGAACGCCTGAACAATGAAAAGCCTGAAGAGGAACGTCGTCACTTTATGATTATTGACG
>NZ_CAKPTN010000013.1 GCF_934190855.1 uncultured Veillonella sp.
GAACCAGCTTACTATGCTGAATATGGTCCAACAATCTTCCAAATCGCTGCATTACAAGATAAATTGGACTCTGGTTCCTTGACTCAAGAGGAAACTCAAAAATTGATGAGCCTTCAAGCCTCTGTTCCTGTAGAATACTTACAAGATTGGTTTGATCGTCGTCAAAAGAATATGAAAATCAACAAAGAGTTAATTGATGAAACACGTAGTGGCGTGTTCGACTACTTTGCATTGGGTCATGATGATACATCTCAATTATCCCAATCTGCATTAGAAAGTCGTTACCTCAGCAAATACTCCAAGGATATTCCTGTTGAAAAATATGGTAGCTTCCCTGGTGCAGACCAACTTGGTCTCTTATTGATGGCTCGTTCTCGTACAGATGTGAGCACAGAAAAGCCGACATTCTCCGTAATCTATCCACTCGGTGGTGGCGGTAAAACATTGCCAGGCTACGAAGACCAAACAATCGATAAAACAATTGCACAACACGTTGAGGCTGTAGGTGGCACTATGGTGACACAAGGCAAACCAACAGTGTTGTTGGCTGTAAATACACCGCTTACCACAAGCACTGGCGAGTCTGAAAACTTTGAAAACTTCCCAATGATTTCTAACTCTACAAATGCTTTCGTAGATCGCATTCAACAAGCTGTTGATTCTGGCGTGAACGTAAGCGTTGCAGATATTGCTTTCAACAATGGCGCAGATAACACATTGGTATCCGCTATGTACAAACGCGACATGCTATACAAAATCGGTGCGTACAATGGTTGGAATACAGCAAGTAATACGGTAGGTTATGCTATTGCTCAAGGCTTGTTGTTGAAATCCATGAGTCCAGAGGGGCATCGCAACATGTTGACGCAACAATACTTGGACAACTGGGCATACCAAGCGAATATCCGTAAAGATATTTATCGTATGCAAGATTCCATTCGTACAGATAATGTGCGTTATTCTGGCGAGTTGAACGAACGTCTTGAAAGCTACTTAGGCGAGCGTATTCAAGATTTCGCTGAAAAATACTTGAAAGTAGATCCTCGTACAGTAAAAGCTACATTCCCTTGGGGCCGTCTATTTGAAACAGATATCACTATTTACGACAAACCAGTGGTACCTCTTGAAAAAGAATTGCGCTTGAAACGCGAAGAAGAAGCGCGTATTAAAGCTGAAGCAGAAGCTAAAGCTAAAGCTAAAGCAGAAGCAGCTGCAAAAGCGGCGGCAGAAGCTAATGGCCAAGCTGCACCGGCACAACCGGCTCAACCAGCAAAAGCTGACGCTCCTAAAACTACAGCGTCTGCAGCTCCAGTAGTTAAACAACCAGCTACTACATCTCAAGGTCCGCGCATTATACCGACACCTGCAGTTGTACCTGGTCAATAATGAATAGGGAATGGCTATGAAAAAAGCATTTTTACCGGAAATTACTTATATGCGTGGCCTCTGTATGCTCGGTGTTATCGGCATTCATGTAGGATCCTACGCATTGCAAAACCCTTTTGTAAATTTGGAACTCATTAGCGTCTTAGAAATTCTATCGCGCTTTGGGGTGCCTGCGTTTTTCTTCCTCTCTGCATTTGGTTTGTTCTATCATACCTCTGTAGAGGGACCATTCTCATATAAGGAATTTATGCACCGCCGTATTCAGGTGGTGCTATTTCCATATATTGCATGGTCCATATTTTATCTGCTCTACACAGGACTGACGGCGCATAACCTCGGTAATTTACATCCTGGTCCATTGGCGGTTAACCTATTATTTGGTACATCTATGTATCATCTGTACTTTATGGTTATCTTGCTGTGGTTCTACGTGATGATGCCGCTGTGGCGTGCTATGGTGAAAGTCATCTTAAAACGCCCCGTGTTCTGGATGGTCTTACTCTTTGTCATCCAAGTAGCTATTGATTATGTGTCATCTTATATGCTCGGTCGTTGGGTTATGGAAAACCTCAGTAATCATCCTGTACTGAAATATCTCTTTGATATGCGACTCAACTATTGGGTAATTCATTATGTGTGGATATTCCTCTTAGGTGCCGTATGTGCTGAACGATACGAAACGGTCTGTGAGTACATGTGGCGGTATCGTTATCTATTAGGTGCTAGTGCTGTAGGCTCTGTGCTCTTGATGCTTGGATCCTATTACTATGTTATGGACGTATGGCATTACACAGTACTAGAAGCCATTTATACAGTGCATCAAATGAGTCCGATGGGTGTCCTCTATACTGGATTGGGAACGATGTTTAGCTTGTTCCTGTTCCAAACATTGCCTATGAATGTAACAATGGAATCCATATGGTCTGAGATAGGGGATAAGTCCTATGGTATTTATTTAGTTCATCCGTTTTGGTTGTTGATCATCTCTGGTGTGATGGCTAAATATAATCTCCTTTATACAGTGGTCAATGTTTTGGCCATGTATGTTATGGCGTTAGGTTTGTCGTATTTGACTACGGTAGCTCTAAATTATGTGCCTAAACCGTTGCGTAAATTTATATTAGGAAATTAATACATCCGCTAGGATATAGTTTTTAACTATGGTATCCTAGCGGATTTTTATATATCTAAATAATATCTTTCACAAAGTAAAGTGTGAAAATTTGAAAGTAATTGTGTTATAATAAGTCCATGATTACTACTTGATAGAGTAACGAAATAGAAAAAGAGGTGCTCCTATGCAAGAATTAACATATTTTAACGGTGAATTCGTTGAACCAGGTGCTAAGGTTATCAGCATTGATGACCGTGGCTATTTGTTTGGTGACTCTGTATACGAGGTTGTGCGCGTCGTAAAAGGCCGTTGCTTCGCATTGTCATATCACCAAGATCGCTTGTATCGCTCTATGCGTGAAATGGATATTCCTGTAAAAATGACTCCTGATGATTTAACAGAGTTGCACGAAATCTTAATCGAGCAAAGTGAAATCAAAGAGGGGTATATTTATTTACAAATCTCCCGTGGTGTGGCACCACGTCGTCATGCATACGATCGTTCTAAATTAGAACCGCAAATGCTCATGTCTATCCGCAATTTGAATTTAGATGAAGTGAATAAATTGGGTGAAGGCGTAAAGGCTATTGCATTACCTGATGAGCGTTGGGATAAAGTAGACATTAAGACGACAAACTTGATTCCAAATATCTTGGCTCAAACAAAAGCAGAAAAGAAATTTGCTTATACTGCCATGTTATTCCGCGATGGCATTTGTACAGAAGGCGCTACTTCTAATGTGTTTGCTGTAAAAGATGGTATCTTGTATACCCATCCAGCAGATAATCACATCTTGAAGGGCATCACACGTCAAATGATTGTGACACGCGTTGCACCATCTTTAGGTATTACTCTCATCGAAAAAGAATTCGACCGCGCTTTTGTTGATGATGCGGACGAACTATTCTTTACCGATACAATTGGTGGTGTCATCCCAATTATCAAGCTAGACAGAAATCCTGTATCTGGTGGTAAACCTGGTCATGTGACACTTCGTCTACGGGAAGCGTTAGAAAAATTGATGGAAGAAGGTTTGCCTTAATAGGTAAGCCGATTTCATTGAATGGTAAAAACTTTTACCTTAAGAAAGGAAATTATTTTGATACAATTAGAACACATTAGTAAAGTCTATGAAGGCGCGACTCGTGTGGAAGCATTGAAAGATATTAGCCTCAATGTAAAAGAAGGTGAAATCTTTGGGATTATCGGTCAATCTGGTGCCGGTAAATCTACATTAATTCGATGCATCAACATGCTTGAAGCTCCTACATCTGGCTCTGTTATTGTAGATGGTACAGACTTAACAAAACTTAGTAAATCCGATTTACGTAAAGCACGTAAAGATATCGGTATGATTTTCCAACATTTTAACCTTTTGTCCTCACGCACAGTATATGATAATGTGGCGTTCCCATTGGAATTACAAGGTATGAGCAAGGCAGAAATCAAGGAACGTATTACGCCGATTCTTGATATCGTAGGCCTTACAGACCGTATGAATAACTATCCGTCTCAATTGTCGGGTGGTCAAAAACAACGTGTTGGTATCGCTCGTGCCTTAGCGTCTAATCCAAAGGTTCTCCTTTGTGACGAAGCTACATCTGCTCTCGATCCACAAACAACGGATTCCATTTTGAAATTGTTGAAAGATATCAACGAAAAAATGGGCCTCACTATCGTCCTCATTACACATGAGATGCATGTTATCCGTGAAATCTGTGACCGTGTAGCAGTTATTGAAGGCGGCGTTATCCTTGAAGAAGGTAGCACTGTTGAAGTGTTCACACATCCTCGCGAAAATACAACAAAAGAGTTCATTAGCTCTGTAGTGAGTGATAACTTGCCTCCAGAAGCTTTGGAACACTTTGAATTGCATGACCAATGGATTGCAGGTACGGCTCCGTTAGTACGCCTTAAATTTACAGGTCAAGCAGCAGATGAGCCTGTAGTAGCAGGTCTTGTACGACGCTTTAATTTGGACGTAAGCATCCTTTTCGGTGGTATTGATTACATCCAAAATATAAGTGTTGGTCGCCTTATCGTCATCTTAAATGGCGATCCTGAGAATGCACAAGCAGGCTTAGACTACATCAAAACATTACCAATTGAAAGCGAGGTGATCGGTTATGTCAGAGCAAATCATTAATCTTCTCATAACTGGTACCCTTGATACATTGCAAATGACCATCATCTCTACGGTAATGGCAATGTTGCTTGGTATTCCTCTCGGTGTTGTGTTGGTGGTAACCTCTAAAGGTCACATCTTAGAAAATGTAGCTCTCAATAAAGTGTTGGGCGCCATCGTAAATGCGACGCGTTCCGTACCTTTCATTATTTTGATGGTTGCTATCATTCCGTTCACGCGTATGGTAGTAGGTACATCTATCGGTACTACGGCAGCTTGTGTGCCTTTGACAATTGCTGCTATTCCATTCTTAGCACGCCTCGTAGAAACATCTATTAAAGATATCAACTTTGGTGTTATTGAGGCGGCTCAATCTATGGGTGCAAGCCCGCTCCAAATCATTTGGAAAGTGTTATTACCAGAAGCATTGCCTACGATTATTGACAATGTAACGGTTCTTATCGTTAACCTTATCGGTTACTCTGCAATGGCTGGTGCTATTGGCGGCGGTGGTCTCGGTGACATTGCTATCCGATATGGTTATCAACGTTTCCAAGCAGATATTATGATTGCTACCATCATCATCTTAATTATTTTGGTACAAGTTGTACAAATGATTGGTGATGCTTGGTCTAAAGCGATGAATAAGAAGTAGGAGGATCCTATGAGCATCAATGAAAAATTGAGAAGTCAACAAAACGATGAGTTATTCACCGCTATTTTAACGCTTGAAAATACAGAGGAATGTTATGCATTCTTTGAAGATATTTGTACGATTAATGAATTAAAAGCTTTATCTCAACGCTTGCAAGTTGCGAAAATGTTGCGCGCAGGGGATAGCTATGAAAAAATCGTAGAAGAAACAGGTGCGAGTACGGCAACGATTAGCCGTGTAAAACGATGCCTAGTCTATGGTGCTGATGGTTATACCTTAGCGCTAGATCGTCTAGGTGCAAAATAATATAAACTAGCATGACAACGGTGGCCCTTTGGCGACCGTTGATGTGCTATCTGTAGGAGGTTTATATGGAGTGGCTCATTGAGGTAACAGGTTTACCATTTGATATCCTTATACTCATTTTGCTCGCCGTAGCGGGGGCTTTCGCAGGATTTGTTGACTCCATTGTGGGCGGCGGTGGACTCATTTCTGTACCAGCCATGTTATTAACAAATCTTCCGCCGAGTATGGCCTTGGGTAGTAATAAATTATCCAGTATTTTTGGGGCTGGCAGTGCATCGATTACGTTCTTGCGGAATCATATGGTTGATTTTTCTTTAGTTCGTAAACTATTGCCATTTACCTTTATTGGTTCTATGATTGGTACATTGGCGGTTGTATCGTTGCCCCAATTATAT
The DNA here is from genome assembly GCF_934190855.1 of uncultured Veillonella sp. Taxonomy (GTDB): domain Bacteria; phylum Bacillota; class Negativicutes; order Veillonellales; family Veillonellaceae; genus Veillonella. The sequence continues at coordinate 5,982 of NZ_CAKPTN010000013.1, forward strand.
GTAAAGCCTATTATTATCATCTTACTCGTTTGTGTTACACTTTTTGTAGTATTCAAAAAGGATTGGGGCGAGGTGAACCGCACTTCTGCAGTAGCGGGCAAAGCTTTATATATATGTATGGCTTTTGCTCTTGGTATTGGTGTCTATGATGGTTTCATCGGACCTGGTACAGGAACATTTTTGATTATGGGCTTTATCTTTACAGGATTTGATTTTTTACACGCATCAGCTAATGCGAAGATATTAAATTTTACTAGTAATGTAGCGTCTTTATTGGTGTTCTTATATTTAGGGCATGTCAATATTAAATATGGTCTTGCCACAGGGGCGGGACAAATTATAGGCGCATATTTAGGCTCTCATCTAGCGATTGCTAAGGGTTCGTCTTTAGTGCGTGTAGTGTTCTTGTCAGTAACGACAGTGATGTTGTTGAAATTGGTGTATGACTATATTTCAACGTTATAGGAGGGCAAAGTATGCCTCATAAAAGTGATGTACAAGTGGCATTGATCAGTGGTGGTACATCGGGTATTGGCTTTGCTACGGCCAAGCTTTTACTAAAAGAAGGCTGGTGCGTAGTCATCAATGGCCGAAACGAAAAATCTGGTCAAAAGGCTAAGACTAAGCTGCGCCGCTATTCTTCAAAGGTGCAGTACATTCAAGGTGATGTATCTAACATTGAAGATTGTCAGCGCATTGTAAAAGAAACGGTGGAGCTATTTGGTGGTGTGTCTGCTCTTGTAACGGCGGCGGGTTACTATGAAGAAGAGTTGCTATCTGATGTGACAGAGGCCGCTTTCGATGAAATGTTTGGAACGAACGTAAAAGGCACTGTGTTTTTGTGCCAAGCGGCGCTTCCGTATTTGCGTGCTGCAAAGGGGAGTATCGTAACCGTTGCTAGTGATGCGGGCTTGCAAGGCAATGTAGCTTGTTCTGTATATGGCGCATCAAAAGGTGCGGTGGTGAGCTTTACAAAATCTTTATCCCTTGAGATGGCACCGCATGGTGTTCGCGTTAACTGCGTATGTCCTGGTGATGTAGATACATCCTTAGTAGATAAACAGATTGCTAATGCTCATCAAGATAAGGCTGCTGCAAAGGCTGAAATGGGCCAACACTATCCATTAGGACGTATTGGGAAGCCTCATGAAATTGGGGAAGTAATTGTATTTTTATTGAGCAATAAAGCGTCCTTTGTAACGGGTGCAGCTTGGACTATCGACGGTGGTCTCACTAGTTGGTAATATAGAAAATATTGGAAGTTATTTTATTTTTTAAATCTATAGATAATTACAAAAATTCATTTCACTTCTATCAATAGAATGGTATAATAATACTAATAATATGACCTATAGTTGGTTCACAACAAAGGAGAATAATTATGGCAGAATATAATGGCGTAACACTTGAGCCACTTATGGATGGTTCTCAAGATCGTGACTATCAAGTTGAACAATTTATCTTCTGGGGTGCAGGTCGTGCAGCGGCTTTAGCATTGTCCCCTAAATTCAGCAGTGTTGCTTTGTGCGCCAATGCTACGTACATGGTAACTCGTATAGCTCATCTGTATGATGTAGAATTACAATCTGGTGCTGTAGTAGGTTTAGTTGGTGGTCTTAGCACAGCTGTAGGTACAGCGGCTATTTCCCTTCTTATTCCTTTGAAAGCAGTTCGCGTTCCTGTAGCTATCGGATTAACTTATGCTATTGGTAAAATTGCTCATATTTGGATTCAAGATGGTATGCCTTCTGATATCGAACGTTACAAACCAATGGTTGCTGAATTCCTTGAAAGCGGTAAAGCTATTGCATCTGAAATCGTTCGTGATGCAGGCGCTAGCATTCCTTTCACACAAGGTCAACGCGACGTATGGGCAGGTATTGCTAACGAAACAGGTCTTGCTAAAGAAACTTTGAAACAAGTTTACGAAGAAAAAGTAACACCTGCTATTGATAAATGGAATAACGAAACAAAATACCAACTTCATGACAATGCAGCTGAAGTTGTAGCAAAAGTATCTGATGCAGCGAAAGAAAAAATTGACGTTGCTAAAGAAAATATTGATGTAGCCAAAGAATTGGCTAAAGGTGGCGTAGAAGTGGCTAAAGCTTCTGCACAAGCAGCAGTAGACACAGTAAAAACTAAAGCTTCTGATGCTGTAGAAACAGCAAAAGACGCTGCTGCAAATACTGTTAGCACAGCGAAAGATAAAATTGGCGGTTTGCGCAAATAAGCGCTGAAGGATTATTACGATGAATCCCATAAAAATTATTAAATACGGTAAGTATTTTAGCGAATCAAGATTTGTAGGTTTTCTTGGCCGATATGGTAAGAAACTAGCCTTTGTACAACAAGCGGTAACCTTGTTCCTCTGTTTACGAGATCAAGATACCCCGAAATATGTAAAAGCAGTCATTGCAGGTGCCTTAGGGTATCTCATATTGCCTGTTGATGTTGTACCGGATACGATTGCCGTATTAGGTTGGTTAGATGATGTGGCGGTACTCGGAATAGCCTTTAAGATTGCGAATCGTTACATTAAAACGAGCCATCAAGAAGAGGCAAAAAAATTCTTCCCATTTGGTAGCAGTCGCTAACTTTTACCATTTAAGGCAGTTTGATCCACAGTGATTGAACTGCCTTTAATTATTTGACACCCTAAAGTAATAGATATACAATAAAAATTGTATACTATTTAAAAAGGACAGAATTTATGCATATTGCTTCAGTAAATGTACGATTTTACGAAACTGATATGATGGGGATTGCGCACCATAGTAACCACTTTAGATGGTTTGAAATGGCGCGTATTGAATTCCTTCGTCACATCGGTGTAACCCTGTGGGATATGATGAATGAGGATATTGTGTTTCCTATCATGAACGTATCTTGCAATTATAAAGAGCCAGCGAATTTCGATGATGAACTTCACATTGAAACGTACTTGGTTAAAATGACGCGGGCTCAAATGGTTTTCCGGTATCGCATGAAACGCGCTAGTGATGGTGCGCTTCTGGCGACGGGAGAAACTAAGAACGCTTTTATGTCAAAATCAACAGGAAAGATTGTGCGATTAGACGACACTTTTTATCAGCCTATGTTAGCCGCTGTTGAGGAGATGCCTAATGAATAATGTACAACAATTGCCTATCGGCGTATTTGACTCCGGTGTAGGCGGACTATCAGTATTAAAGGTATTACAAGAACAATTTCCAAATGAAGATTTTATCTATATCGGTGATAATGCCAACAATCCTGTAGGTAATCGCAGTGATGATGAAATCACGTATTTAGCATGCCGTATTGCAGAGGCGCTTGAGAAGCAGCCTGTTAAATTGATGGTTATTGCTTGCAATACTTTCACCGTTGTTGCCCTTGATGAGGTACGTGAACGCGTATCTGTTCCAGTTGTTGGGGTTTCTCAAGGCGTTAAAACGGCTATTAGTGAAAGTAAAAGCAAGACTATTGGCATTATGGCGACTGTGGCAACTGTAAATAGCCATATTCATAAGCATGTTGCTTTAGAAGTTGATCACGAAGTGCTGGTATGGGAACAACCTTGCCCTGAATTGGCAGGTCTCATTGAGCAAGGTCATTTAGATGACTTTTTCGTTCGTGACGTAAGTAAAGAGTATTTGGAGCCTTTGCTATCTCGTGAAATTGAGGTAGTCGTTTTGGGCTGTACTCATTTCCCATTTGTTAAACCTTTATTAGAGGAATTATCTACTGGTCGTATCCAGTTCGTAGATCCTGCTTATGAAACGAGCGATCTTGTGCGTCGTATTTTAGAGCGTAAGGACCTCTATAATCCTCAAGAAAACCTTGGTACTGTGAAACTGTATTTCACAAAGGATATTGACCTTGGCGATACATTAAGTGCGTCATTCCTCGATACAAATCGTCGTACCATTGAACATATTACACTATAAAGGAGATGCCCTATGTGGTTTTATAACGTCCTAACTGTAGTAGTATCCATCATTGTGGCTATTGCAGTACTGTATTTATTATTCCGTTTGTTCGTATTGAAACAAGGTGATGAAAAGGTTATCTTGTTGCCAAAACGAGCAACTAATTTCCAAGTATCTGATCGAAACTTTGAATCTATTACATTGTTCTGTGACGTTCCTTTCGTAAATAAAGGTCGTCAAAATGGTACGATTATGGACTTGTTCCCACGTCCATTATTGCCTGAGGAACAATTTGATTCTGTGAAAGTAGACGCATGGGCTATGGATATTAACCGCCCACGTCACGATGGCTATTTTGAAGCTGTTATCATCAAACCACGTAAAGGTGGCACTATCCGTGTATACGTTACATTAACAGGTAAAAATGGCAATATTCGAGAAGATATTAAGGGCTTCCCTTATATGAATATCGACATTTACTACCAAGTGGTGGGTCGTGAAGATTACCACATTGATAAACAACGTATTCGTTTGACCCCAGAAGAAGTAGAGGCCGCATTAGGCCAATAAGGAGGCATTTCAATGGCAGAATTAGAGTTAGTATGTGTACCAACACGTATTCTTACAGATAATGATGACATCGTAGATGCTATCGTTGAATATGGTGGTCATAATATTGGACCAGAAGACATCGTATGTGTAGCTGAATCTGTAGTGGCTATTACACAAGGAAATTTCACTCGTCCAGAAGAATTAGACGTATGCTGGCAAGCTCGTTTAATTAATCGTTTTATCCATCCAGATGGTTCCATGGCATCCATTTATGGTATGCAAGCGGCTATGGATGTAGATGGTAAATGGAAGGTATTGGGCGCCTTTATTTTAGGTGCCATCGCTAAGATTTTCCGTAAACCAGGCGTATTCTACGCTATTGCTCGTGCAGCATCTTTGGCTGACGATGTAACAGGCACTATGCCTCCATTCGATAAACATATCGTACATGGTCCTAAAAACCCTGATAAAGTAGCTGAGAAAATCGTATCTCGCACAGGTTGCTATGGCGCTGTAGTAGCTGACGTTAATGACTTGAAACGGTCCGCTATCTTAGGTACAAGCCGTGGCATTGATGCTAAGAAAATTGCACAATTGTTGATCGACAATCCATTTGGTAATGATAGCCAAATGACTCCAATTGTTATCATCAAAAATTACGCATCTGTATCTGGTAAATAACAGAAGGCTGTACTCATCACATAGAGATGGGTACAGCCTTTTTATATTGTAATTAGGAGGTTTTATGTTATTAGGTTTAGATGTAGGTGGTACTTTTACAGATGCCGTTATTATCGATGGTCATCGCGTAGTAGCATCTGCAAAAAAACGAACTACAAAGGATAATCTAATGCAGGGCATAGGTGAGGCCTTAGATGCAGTCTTAGATAGTTGTGATACATCGAATATTGAACAAGTAACCTTATCTACTACAGTGGTGACAAATACCATCGTAGAAGAAAAGGAGCAAGTAGTAGATCTCTATGTAGTAACAGGTCCAGGGCGAAACGTAGATGATATTTTCCCTGTGACCCCTATATATCTTCAGGGCTACACAGATCACAGAGGTATCGTGGTAGAGCGTACCTCTACTGATGCGGTACGTGATATTGCAAAAATGGTTCAATCTCGTAGTGGTACTGATTTGGCCGTTGTATCTGCAAAATTTGGTGTCCGTAACCCTCAAGAGGAGTTATCTATAACAGAAGTATTACAAGAAACGTATAATACTATTTCTAATGGCAGTTTATTGAGCGGCTCCTTGAATTTCCCTCGCCGTACTATAAGTGCTTACTTTAACAGTGCTGTAATGCCAGTATTTACAGTATTTAAGAAAAACGTGGAAGATGCATTAAGTGTACGAAATATTAAGGCTCCACTTCATATATTAAAGGCCGATGGTGGCTCTCTGCCTATGGAACATATGGTGAGTAGACCTGTAGAGACTGCTTTTACAGGACCTGCAGCCACTGTGCTTGGTCTATCTGCCCTTGGTGCCATTGGTGATGAACATACTGTAGCGTTAGATATTGGGGGCACCACTACAGATATTTCTCTATGGAAGCATGGAAAACCATTGATGACTAAAAATGGTGTATCCATCCGAGAATACCCAAGTGCGGTGCGATCCTTTGCTGTTACTTCTGTTGGTATTGGCGGTGAGTCCGTAGTTCGCATTGCAGATGGTAACCTTACGGTAGGACCTGAACGAATAGGTCCATCTGCGGCTTTAGGTGGCAATGAACCTACATTGGGGGATGCTCTCATTGTATTAGGTCACGCAAGTTATGGTAAGGCTGAACTTGCTACACAATCCTTACAACACTTAGCTGATGTGTTACAGGCTAAGTGGAAAGAGGATGAATGTGGAGATATATTGGGGGACCATAATTCTGAAAACCAATATGCTAGTAATATATCGGTTTTAGATGTGGCACAGCTTATCGTTGAAAAGGCATTAGAAACAATTCAACATGGTATCGATGAGGTGGTGCAGGCAGAAAACAAACGACCTGTGTATGTAGTAGCGGATATTGTAAATCCTGATATATTTGTACCGGCTCAATTAGTCGTAGTAGGTGGCACAGCCCCTGGCCTAGGCCCAAGTATCGGTGAATATTTGAATCTGCCTGTTACAATTCCGGAAAATGCAGCGGTGGCTAATGCTATCGGTGCGGCTCTCGCTTTATCGACTATTGAACTTACCGTACATGTGGATACAAAACGTCGCTTGCTTGTCATTCCTGAGTTAGGCATTAAGCAACAAACGTGTACCTTAAAACGAGCTGAACAAGTTATTGAGCGTGCAAAAGAGACTCTTATTGAAGAGGCTTTGCGTCTAGGCCTAGATAAAACGCAAGAGGTTGAGGTTATTAGCATTGAAGACTTCCCTGTTGTTGAGGGCTGGCAATCGATGGAACGTTTAATTACCGTGAAAGTACAGCTAGAAGCGGGGGTGAAACACTATGTGGAATAAAGGACTATCCTATCGGGAACGTCAAGGAGTTGTACAGGCCGGTATGAATAAGGATACCAATTCAAATGTAGGTGACGCATTAAATGCTGATAGGAATAAAAGTCATGCGGTAAATACTGATGAAAATGTACCAAAACATAGTTTAGGTTTAGTATTTTTCCCTGCCTTTGACTGGAAGATTTCTGAAACCCATCCAGAACGACAAGAGAGATTGCTATATACGCGAGATCAAATTGTAGAGGAAGGCTTATTAGATATACCTAATATTAAAGAATATAATCCTATTGTAGCCGATTGGGATACTATAGAGCGTGTCCACGTGGGGGCTCCTGATTTAGAATCTTGGGTAACGGAAGCGCACCGTGTGTCAGCGGGCGGTGCTATTGCGGCTGCTGATGCGGTTATGCGCGGCGAAGTAGACCGTGCCTTTGCCCTCGTTAGACCTCCAGGGCATCATGCGATGGCCATGGTTCATGGTATCCGTGGATTCTGTACCATTAACATTGAAGCTGTCATGATACAGCATATGCGACAAACCTATGGTATTAAACGGGTTGCTGTAGTAGATACAGATGTACATCATGGGGATGGCTCTCAAGATGTGTTCTATCATGACCCAGATACGCTATACATTAGTTTCCACCAAGATGGGCGAACCCTATATCCTGGCACCGGTTTTATGGATGAATTCGGTGGGCCACAAGCCATCGGTGGCAATATAGATATCCCATTGCCGCCAGGCACAGGTGACGAAGGCTTGATGAAGGTCATGCGTGAGCTTGTATTGCCTATCCTTGAAGAGTTTAATCCAGATATTGTTATTAACTCAGCTGGTCAAGACAATCACTTTAGTGATCCTTTGGCAAATATGCAGGTTACCGCAAAGGGCTATGCCGAGCTTGTGGATTTATTACAAGCTGATATAGCCGTCTTAGAAGGTGGTTACTCTGTACAGGAGGCATTACCTTATGTAAATACGGGTATCATCTTATCTATGGCAGGTCTTGATTATAGTAAGGTCGTAGAACCTGCCTTTGACCCTGTTAAATATAAGCAAAGCCAAAACGTAACAGCTTATATAGATGACCTCATTGCTAAGTGGAAGGTGCAATGGGCTAATCGACATAAGATGGCCGAAGAGGAACGCACAGGTGTAGGTGATATATGGTCTAACCACTACAATGTGTACTATGATGAAACGGGCGTACAAGAGGAACGCCTTGAAAAGGTTCGCATGTACGACGATAAAGTAGGATGGCATAGCGTACTTTCACGAGGACAATATGGACCATACGGACCGCAAAGTGTATATGCAATGTTCATCCCTTGGCAAGCGGACGAAGGTACTCGTCAAGATGCCATTGCAGAGGCTAAACGGGCTAAAGCAGAAGGTGGAGCTAGTCGCTATGTTGTGGTAGACCCACTTGGTGAAGGGCAGTATGAACTATGATTGTGGTTTTTATAATATGGTAGAGATGTTTATAATATGGTAATGATTTTTTTATGGAAATGCACCATATTATGTTCGTAACGGACATTACAATCTGATTCATGTAATAAAAAATAGTTAACATGTGATATAATAAGAAGAAATAACGCCCCTTTGTGTAAGGGGCGTTCTAATGTTTAGTTTTAGAATGGTGAGGTTCCTATGCGCAGTGATAATAGAACAGCAGGTCAATTGCGACCTATTAAAATAACACGGAATTTTACAGAGTATGCAGAAGGTTCTGTACTCATTGAGTGCGGTAAGACTAAGGTTATCTGTACAGCTACTGTTGAGGATTCTGTGCCGCGCTGGCTAAAAGGTTCTGGCCAAGGCTGGGTAACGGCGGAATATTCCTTGTTGCCACGTTCTACCCAAACTCGCGTAAGCCGTGAGGCTGCAAAGGGGAAACAAACGGGCCGTACCGTAGAAATTCAACGTCTTATCGGCCGTGCATTGCGCGCTGTCGTAGACCTTGAAGCTCTTGGTGAACGTTCTATTACGATCGACTGCGACGTTATCCAAGCCGATGGTGGTACGCGTACAGCCTCTATTACAGGTGCCTTTGTGGCCCTCGTTGATGCGGTGGATTTCACCTTTGGTGGAGCAGGCAAATTCCCAATTACTGATTTTTGTGCCGCTATTTCCGTAGGTATTGGTCCTGACGGTCCTATTACAGACCTTTGCTATGAAGAGGATAGTGCCGCTATCGTTGACATGAATGTAGTGCGCACCGGCTCTGGCAACATGGTTGAGGTACAAGGCACAGGCGAACACGGTACCTTTAACCGTGATGAACTCAACGCATTACTTGATTTAGCAGAGGCTGCTACTGATGAGCTCATGGCTAAACAACGTGAAGTACTTGGCGCGACAGCAGATAAGGTAGGTAAGGTATATCCTACAGCTCCGGAGGTGTAAGATGGAACAAATCGTACTTGCTACAGGTAATAAAGGAAAGATTCGTGAATTTTCCGAGGCTTTTTCCCATTTATCTATCGACTGTGTCCCGGTAAAAGAGGTCATTTCCATTGAGGAACCAGAGGAAACTGGTACAACCTTTATGGAAAATGCTCTTTTAAAAGCCCGCTATTATGCAAAGGCAACAAATCGTCCATGCCTTGCTGACGACTCTGGCATCACTGTAGATGCTCTCAATGGGGCCCCAGGTGTGTATTCTGCTCGTTATGCAGGTCATCATGGCGATGATCAAGCTAATAATGAAAAATTGATTCGTGAGCTCCAGGGTAAAAGCGACCGTACCGGCCATTATGTGTGTGCTTTAGCCCTTGTATATCCTGATGGTCGTGAAGTGACAGCAGAAGGCTATTGCGATGGCCTTGTCCAAGACGAGCCAAAAGGGGATAATGGCTTTGGCTATGACCCGTATTTCTATGTGCCTGAGTTCAAGAAAACAATGGCTGAACTTAGCATCGAAGAAAAGGAAACAATTAGTCATCGTGGCCGTGCATTACGCGAATTAATTAACAAACTTTGATATTTTCGAACTATATGGTATAGTTCATATAAATATGTAATATAATAGTATTAGAGAACTTATAAAATGAAACGAATTGGTATTTTAAGTGATACCCATGGGTATCTAGAGGATATTGACCTCGTCTTAGAGGCTACAGCAGATCAAGACATTGATATGTGGCTTCACGCCGGTGACTTTGGTGATGATGCTCGTTACATGCAGGAACATACGGATATTCCTGTGTATGCCGTGCGTGGCAATAACGACCGTGTACAACCTCTTGAGCCGCGAGAACAGTTGATTCCCCTAGAGGATACCTATATTTACATGACTCATGGTCATGAGGTATCATATTATAATCGTATACAAAAACTGATTGAGTTAGGAACTGATATGGGTGCGCGCCTTATCGTATCTGGCCATAGCCATCATCATGGTGAGGTTCGTGTCCGTGATGCGGTATTTGTGAATCCTGGCAGTATTTCGTTGGCTCGTGACCGCTCCGGTGGTACCTTTGCCATCGTTACCTACGATAATGGTCAGTTTGATGTAGAGTTTGTGTATAAACAAGAAATTGTTTAGTTATATGGTGAAAGCTTATTCTGATACAGTTTGAAAAGCTTTCAGAAAAATAGTAAGTCTATGCATGGAAAGGGTTATGACATATCATGGATACACCAGTTAAAGCAAAGCCTAAAATGAAATTATATGGTTTTAATAATCTCACTAAGACATTGAGTTTTAATATTTATGATATTTGTTATACTCGTACGGAAGAAGAGAAAAAACAATACATTCAGTACATTGATGAAGTATACAATGCAGATCGTTTAACAGCTATTTTAACAGAAGTAAGCCGTATTATCGGTGCTAACATCCTTAACGTAGCGAAACAAGACTATGATCCTCAAGGTGCGTCTGTAACGATTTTGATTTCTGAAGAGGAAATTGAAAAAGAAGATGTAGTCATGCATCTTGATAAATCTCACCTTACTGTACATACTTACCCTGAAAGCCATCCGCACAAAGGGATTAGCACGTTCCGTGCCGACATTGAAGTGTCTACATGCGGTCAGATTTCTCCGCTTAAAGCACTCAACTATTTGATTCAAAGCTTTGACTCCGATATCCTTACATTGGACTACCATGTACGTGGTTTTACTCGTGACGTATCTGGTAAGAAAATCTATATCGACCATCGCATCAATTCCATCCAAAACTACATCAATGCAAAAACTCGCAACATGTACAACATGATCGATGTAAATGTATATCAAGAAAATATTTTCCATACAAAAATGATGCTAAAAGAGTTCGATTTAGATAACTATCTCTTTGGTATTACTGAAGCTGAATTGAGTGATCGTGAAATTAAGCAAATTAAACAGCAATTAAAACAAGAAATGATGGAAATATTCTATGGTCGTAATTTACCATCTGTGAAAGCTTAATCATAAATTTGAAATATTTTTCAAAATCTATATATAGCAAAATACGAATATAATGCATAAGTAGATAAGCCTTAGTTGGCTTATCTACTTTTTGTTTTCTTATCATAATTATTGTTAACAGAGACTAATACCATTTAAATCTAAAAAAATCGATAATCATATCAAAAAAACTTGTGTTGTTATTTATCATTTTGTATAATACAATTAGTTTATGGTATTAATTACCGACTCTAAAGAGTCCGAGTGTTTCCACAAAGGAGAATTATTATGGACGTACGTGAATTAGCAGTACAGAAAAAACGTGAATTGAAAGGTTTCCTCACTGTAGGGACTAAATATGAATTGAAAGACGCTCATGACTTGTCTGTAGCTTACACTCCAGGTGTAGCTGAGCCATGCTTGCGTATTAAAGATAACGAAGCTGAATCCTTCGAATTAACATGCCGTTCCAATATGGTTGCCGTAGTTTCCGACGGTACTCGTGTACTTGGTCTTGGTGATATCGGCGCTGCAGCAGCATTGCCTGTAATGGAAGGTAAATCCTTATTGTTCAAAAAATTCGGCGATGTAGACTGCATTCCATTGGTTGTAGATACTAAAGATGCTGATACTTTGATCAACACTGTAAAATTATTGCAAAAAAACTTTGCTGGTATTAACTTGGAAGACATTTCTTCTCCTAAATGCTACGATATCGAAAATCGCTTGAAAGAAGAATTGGAAATTCCTGTATTCCATGATGACCAACATGGTACTGCAATCGCATGTTTAGCTGGTGTAAAAGGCGCTCTTCGTTTAGTTAAAAAAGATTTAGCGACTGCTAAAATCATCGTAAACGGTGCTGGTGCAGCTGGTGCGAACATTGCTCGCTTGTTATACCTTGCAGGCGCTCGTGATATTACATTGTTAGTATCCTCTGGCGTATTGCACAAAGATTACAAACGTCTTGACTCCTTGCAATCTGAGTTAATCGACTTGCTTAAACTTGAAGAAAAACATGGTGACTTGGCTGAAAATGCTAAAGGCGCTGACATTCTTCTTGGCGTATCCGCAGCAGGCGTATTCACAAAAGAAATTTTGGAAAACTTAGCTGACGATGCAATCGTATTCGCAATGGCTAACCCTAACCCAGAAGCTACATATGCAGATATGAAAGCTGCTGGTATCCGCGTTGCTGGTACAGGTCGTTCCGACGCTCCTAACCAAATCAACAACGTAGCGGTATTCCCTGGCGTATTCCGCGGTGCTATCGACGTACGTGCGTCTCAAATCACTGATGAAATGAAATTAGCTGCTGCTGATGCTTTGGCTAACTTGATTCCTGACAGCGAATTGAACGAAGAAAACGTAATGCCATCCGTATTCGATCCTCGTGTAGCTCCAGCTGTTGCTAAAGCAGTTGCTGAAGTTGCTGTAAAACAAGGTATCGCTAAGAACCCTGGCGTAGTAGAAGACGGTAGCTACGAAGGTTAATCTATTTGCTGTTAAAGCATTAGCATAACCATAAAATAACTATAGAACAATATGACATGCACCTCGAAAGAGGTGCATGTTTTGTATATAGATGAATAAAATTTAAAAAATTAATGAAGTTGTAAAAAAGTACTTGTCACTATTTGGTATCGATGATATAATTATTTTCGTTGCAGAGCGATACTCGAAAGAGTAGAAAACTCAGCAAGAGTAGTGGTTGACATCAACTACCGGGTTTGCTATAATAGCAAAGTAATTAATGACGGGGCATAGCGCAGTTTGGTAGCGCACCTGGCTTGGGACCAGGGGGTCGCAGGTTCGAATCCTGCTGCTCCGACCATTTTTTTATTTGCGGGTGTAGCTCAATGGTAGAGCCCCAGCCTTCCAAGCTGGTCGCGAGGGTTCGATTCCCTTCACCCGCTCCATTTTTTTTTGCCTTTTTTAGGGTAAAACGTCATATTGACGATATATACTACATAATTTATACTATAATAGATAATTACATATATAGGTAATCCACATGGTTCAGTAGCTCAGTTGGATAGAGCAACGGCCTTCTAAGCCGTGGGTCGGGGGTTCGAATCCCTCCTGGATCACCAAAGAAATAAGCGGATAGTTCGTAATGAGCTATCCGCTTTTTATTTTTCTGAGAACGATAGTTGCTCTATTTCAATTGTATTATGTTGTAACCATTTTGATAATTCTGTATTATGCATTCTTCCTGCAGCTACATTAATAATCAAATTTTCAACGTCTTGTTGTGTAGCGGTAATATCATATCCATTAATGATTAAATACACATACATACTGTGGAGAGCAGTTCGTTTATTACCATCTGTAAAGGGATGATTATTGGCAATGCCATAACATAATTGTGCCGCTTTATCGTAGATAGATGGATATAAGTCATTACCCATAAAGGTTTGAAAAGGGGCATTTACTGCTGAGGCTAATAAGCTTTTGTCACGGATACCTGATGAAAGGATAAATGCCTCTTCTAACTGTGTATGGAGTTCACAGATGTCTTGTACGGTAAATTGAATGTTAGGTGTACTCATTTATTCTCCAATGCTTTATATAGGTCATAATTACGTTTTAATACTTGTTGCGAGATATCTTTTATCTGCTTTTTTAGCTCTTTATTAGTATCACTGGTTATGATAGAGGATTCGTGGTTCGTTTTGTGATTGGTAATTTTCGAATCTTTTGACATCATAGGTTAAACTCCTTTACTATATTTTTGACTTTTCTATTTACTATATATTTGACCTTTATATCTATTATATAGGGAATAAATCAATATAAACAATCTGATTTATAATAAAAAACTCAAAAGTTCAAAGTTAATTGTCTCTTGTAAACCCAGTATTTATCTATATTCTTGCGACGTAAATTGAATTGGTCAAATAAAAAGTCAAAAAAGTCAAAAAATTTTACTTTGACCTATTGACTTTTTGACTTAATGAGTTTATTATAATGACATAAGGTTGAAGAAACCTAGAAATAAAGCAAGAAATTAAACAGACTTAAAAAGTCAAACTTATATACTTGTAGTTAAAAAGTGAGGTAATTAATATGAACAACAACTTCAATAACTTTGGTAGCGATTTTGGTAGCATGAACGACTTGTTCAATCAATTGATGGGTAACATGGGTGGTTATTCCACAGAAAACCGTCGTTATAAAATTAATGGTCGTGAAGTAACTCCTGAGGAGTTTGCTTACTACCGTCAAACTGGTCGTTTACCATCTAATGAAGAAATGCAAGCTGCTCAAGCTGCACAACAAGGTAAAATTAAACAAGATGGTATCCTTGCTCGTTTAGGTACTAACTTGACTGACCAAGCTCGTGACGGTAAACTCGATCCTGTAATTGGTCGTAATAAAGAAATTCAAGAAACAGCAGAAATCTTAGCACGTCGTACTAAAAACAATCCAGTACTCGTAGGTGATGCTGGTGTAGGTAAAACTGCTGTAGTAGAAGGCTTGGCACAAGCTATTGTAAATGGCGATGTACCAGCTGCTATTAGAAATAAAGAAATCATTTCCATCGATATTTCTGGCTTAGAAGCAGGTACTCAATACCGTGGTTCTTTCGAAGAAAATATTCAAAACCTTATTAAAGAGGTAAAAGCCGCTGGCAATATTATCTTGTTCTTCGACGAAATCCACCAAATCTTAGGTGCTGGTTCCACTGGTGATGGTCAAGGCTCCAAAGGTTTAGCAGATATCTTGAAACCTGCTCTTTCTCGTGGTGATTTATCCGTAATCGGTGCTACAACACAAGATGAATACCGTAATACAATCATGAAAAACGCTGCATTGGCTCGTCGTTTCAATGAAGTAAAAGTAAACGCACCATCTGCAGAGGATACTTTCAAAATCTTGCAAGGTATTCGTCCATTGTACGAAGCACATCATAATATTGAATTACCTGACGCTGTTTTGAAAGCAGCGGTAGATTATTCCGTACAATACATTCCTCAACGTAGCTTGCCAGATAAAGCAATCGACTTGATCGATGTAACTGCAGCTCACTTGGCATCTCAACATCCTGTAACTGATATTAAAACATTAGAAGCAGATATTGCAGAAGCAAAAGCAAAACAAGAGGAATATGCTCAAAAAGAAGATTATGAATCCGCTATTAACGAAAAAATGCGTATTCAAAAATTACAAGCAGAGCTTGATAACCATACAGAAAACCAAAAAGTAGTAGCTCAAGTGAATGACGTAGCTGAAGCCGTTGAAAGAATGACCGGTATTCCTGTATCTCAAATGGGCGCGTCTGATATTGAA
>NZ_CAKPTN010000014.1 GCF_934190855.1 uncultured Veillonella sp.
CCATGGCTATAATCAAAAGCCGGTACAGATGTAGGCACTTGATCACGGCCTAATGCACGAGATAAACGTGCAACAAATTGATTACGTTTAACTTCATCCATTATTTTTTCTCCTTTTTCTTGTTCTTTTCATGCTCAGCATACAAATCACGGAATTTCTTGAACTTCAATGTACCCATTTCTTTGGATTTAGTCCAGCCATTCATAACTGGAACAGCTTGAGTCCATGTAGGCATATTGCCTTCTTTGTTACTAATCAAGTTCATGCCGATAGCACCAGCTTTTGTACCAAGATCGAACAATGTGGAGTTGCCGAACATCTTAGCAGCTGCAGTGAAGATAGCTTCTTCAGCTTTTGGACGAGTTTTTTCGATGTCAGCCATAATGTGACGGTGTTCCATCAACAACTCATGCAATGGAATAGCTACTGGACAGTTTTCTGTACATGCACCGCACAATGTGGAAGCGTATGGAAGATCGCCTGCTACTTCGTAACCTTTGAACAATGGAGTCAATACAGCACCCATTGGACCTGGATATACGGAGCCATAACCGTGACCAGAAACGTGACGGTATACAGGACAGATATTCATACATGCACCACAACGGATACAACGAAGCATTTCTTGGAATGTACCACCCAAGATACCGGAACGACCGTTGTCGATGATGATGATATGAGTTTCTTCAGGACCGTCAGCTTCACCAGCGCGAGCAGGACCAGTCATCATGGAGAAGTAGTTGGAGATTTTAGCACCTACTGCGGAGCGGTTCAACATTTCCATCATAACGTCAAGAGCTTTGAAGTCAGGAACGATACGCTCAGTACCTAAGAAGATCAATTGAGTCTTAGGAATGGAGCTAGCCATACGACCGTTACCTTCGTTGGAAACGATAGTACAAGTACCGGACTCAGCTACCGCAAAGTTACAACCGTTAACGCCTACGTCAGCTTTCAAGAAGCGCTCACGTACATAACCACGTACGAAGTGTGTCATTTCTGTAGGGTTTTCAGTACCTGTGTAACCTAATTTTTCAGCGAAGATTTCGCGGATTTTGTTACGTTCAAAGTGAAGACCTGGTACTACGATGTGAGATGGTGGGCTTACTGCAGTTTGCAAAATGAATTCAGCCAAGTCAGTTTCGTTTACTTCGATACCAGCTGCTTCTAATACTTCGTTCAAACCAATTTCTTCAGTTAAGATAGTTTTGGATTTTACGATCATTTTAGCTTCGCGTTGACGAAGGATATCTAAAGCGATTTGAGTTGCTTCTTTATCATCGAATGCAAAGTGAACTTTAGAACCAGCTTTTTCTGCGTTTTCAGCAAATTGATTTACATAGTAATCCAAATGATTAAGTACGTGATCGCGAATTTCAGCTGCTTCAGCGCGGAAATCTAACCATTCAGGAACATCCGCAACTACTGTATTACGTTTATCATAAAACACGTCTTGTGCTTTTTTGATAGCTGCAACTTTGAAATCGTCAGCCAAACATTCTTGTATACGTGTTTTATAGGGGCGATTGTCATATATAAGTGCCATGTCGTCTCCTCCTTAACGGCAGTTTAAGATTTCAGCAATATGCATTACTTTGATACGGCGATCGATTTCGCCTTCTTTATGAAGACGATCAAGCATACCAGCGATGTTCATCAAGCACGCTTGGTCAGAACCGGAAATAACGTTAGCACCTGTGCTAGCAATTTCCAATGCCTTTTCGCGTGTCATAACTTCACTAATTTCAGGGTTTTTAACGGAGAAAGTACCGCCGAAACCACAGCAACGGTCTGCACGTGGTAATTCGATCAAGTTGATATCTTTAACATTTTTAAGGAGTTTGAAAGGAGGCTCTTTAATGCCCATCAAACGAGTTACGTGGCAAGATGTGTGGTATGTAACGGAGTCGTTGAAACGAGCGCCTACATCTTCAACACCTAATACGTCAGTAATAAATTGAGTGAACTCGTAAATTTTGCCGCTCAATCGTTCTGCACGTGCCAACCACTCAGGTTGATCTTTCAAGAAATGATGATATTCATCGCGGATTGCAAATGCGCAAGATCCGGACATGCTGACTACATATTCAGCGTTCTCGAAGCATTCGATTGTGTTCTTAATAGCGTCCATAGCCGCTTCATTGTAACCAGAGTTAGTGAACATTTGGCCACAACATACTTGTTTCTTAGGAACTACGAGCTCGCAACCTAATCTTTCAAGTACTTCTACACCAGCCATGCCTACATGTGGGTAGAACATGTCAATCAAACACTGTTGGAAAAGATGAATTTTCATATTATCGTCCTCGTCTTTTCTAGTACTTAACCTAATAAAAAATTTTGATATGTATACGTTATGGCAAGAATGCTAGTGAAAGTTTTTCAATAATTTTCTGCCCGAAACATTACTTATGCTTTCAAATAAATATTCAAAAGCTTTATCGATATAATTATAAATTAATCCTATAGAAAATGTCCAAAGAATTGCTATATTCGTATGTACCCTTTTAAATTTTATACTCTTATGACTTTTTGTAATAACAAACATTGTTTTTTATCACATGTATTAGTTTATTTATCAATTTTTCTTGTAAAAGCTATATAAAACCTAGATTTTGGGAATGTTTATCATTTTGCATTTTTAAAGTTCAAAAAATCCAATTTCTACCGTAATTCATCGTATTTTTACTTAAACAACAGTAGAATTTCTAATTCATGTAAATTTTATCCTTATATATTACATTTTCTTATAGTAGAGTATAAATTTAAAAAGTGTTATAATTTATTTTATATAAGTATAGTTTGAAAGGAGCCTTTTTCAATGAAACTAAATAAATTATCTTTGTCCTTGGCAATCACATTGGCCCTTGGTTCCACATTCGGCATGGCTCACGCTGAAACAACCGCGGCACATACAAAAACAAAAGCAACAACAGTAACAAATACACAAGCTAAAGCAACTCCTGCGAAAGCGACAACTGCTAAAACAACTGCAAAAGCAGATACTAAGGTAGAAACTAAAGCTACAGCTACCAAAGCTGAAACTAAAGCTATGGAAACTAAACCAGCTGCAACGGAAAAAGCTACTGAAGCAAAAGCTGAAGTTAAGCCAGCTGCAAAAACAACAGAAGCTAAAACAACTACTAAAGCTAAAGAAACATTGCCAGCAGGCGTGTACACAGACACAAAAGACAATTGGGCACGCGATGCAATTCAAGCAATGTCTCAAGCTGGTTACCTTTCCGGTTACTCTGACAATACTTTCAAACCTAGCGCTCAAATTACACGTGAACAAGCAGCCGCTATTTACGGTAAAGTGTTGCAACACAACTTAAACGAACAAGAATTAGCTGATATTGTAACTAAAGAAGCGTCCACTTCCTACTCTGACGTAGAAGCAGATCGTTGGTCTAACTCCGCAATTAAATTGGTTAGCGCTGCAGGTGTTATGCAAGGCACCTCAAAAACAGCTTTCACACCTAGCAAAACTATGAACCGTGAAGAGTTTGTTGCCTCCGCTGCTAGCTTAGCCAAAAAATTAAATATTACAACTCCTGTGAAAACAGAAAAAGTAACGTTTAAAGATGAAGATAGCATTTCTTTAGATTATGTGGCAGATATTAACTACATGGCACAACGCGGCATCGTAGCATCTGGCGCAACAGAAAGCTTTAATCCTAAACAACCTGTAACTAGAGCACAAGCGGCTACAATTTTGAACCGCATGCTTAACGGTGCTGGCCTTGCTACACCAAAACATGCTGCACCTGAAGCTAAGGCTGAAACAACTGTAAAAGAAGATACTAAAAAAGTAGAAAAAGCAGTTGAAAAAGATGTATCTAAAGTAAGTAAAGATGCAAAAAAAGAGGTAGCTAAAGTAGATAAAGATGCTAAAAAAGACGCTGCAAAAGCTGATAAAGCGGTAAAAGAAGATGCTAAAAAAGCTGAAAAAGCTGCCAAAGCGGATGCTAAAAAAGTAGAAAAAGACGTAAAAAACAATAAAAACGAAGCAGTAGCACAAAAAACTGAACCTACTCGCACAGTTCGCCCTGTTCGTCGCAGTACTTTAAAAGCACTTGATCAAAAACAACAATCCTCCTTGGAAGACAAAGTATTTGTAGAGTTAAATAAAACTTACAAAACACCAGAAGCTTTTCAAGATTACGGCGTAATGTACTGGCGTGACAACCAATTACACGTTGCGTTGAAAACAGATAGCGATATTTCCACAGTGAAAGCTAACCTTGCTTCCCGTGGTGATTCCACTGTTAACAACTACGTTGTAGTTGAACCATCCCAATACAGCCAAACTGAATACGATGCAATCGATGCGAACTTCCGCAACTACTACAACAAAAACGAAAAAGCTGGCACAATCTTAGCTACATTCCCTGATGTAGAAAACAACCAACTTTACGCTGTAGTATCCACTGCATCTAAAGACACTCAACAAGGAATCTCTAAATTATTCGGTTCCAAAGTAAAAATGACAGTAAAACGCTAATCGGCGTTACACTCAACCAGCCAAGGCAGCGTATACTCGATAGTATTACGCTGCTTTGTTGTATATCACTATGCATGCTCCATTTGACTATATTACGATGAATATAGATTTTTATGCTGGTGAAAGTTTATATTCTACGGCTATCGAGCGTTAGCCTTTACCATGATTAGGAAGGATTTTTATGTACAAGAATACCCCTTACGCATTACGTGCCCTCGTTTTAGGCACATTATTAGCTGCTACAGGCCTTGGTTTTGCCTCTGCCAACACAACAACTACGACTAATGCTCCTACAACTACAAACGCAACACCTGTAGTTGTAAACAAATCTATTGGTACGCCACAAGACATCCAAAAGATTCGCGCCCACATCTTCAGTGATGTACCTAGCGATTTTTGGGCAGCAAACTCCATTAGTACTGTAACAAAAGCAAATCTAATGAAAGGTTACTCTGACGGCACATTCCGACCTAATCAACCTATGACTCGTGAAGAAGTAGCAGCGCTATTCAACAATATCACTGATGATGGTACAGCAGCCTTTTTATCTAGCAAATTTAAAGATATTACATCTGACCGTTGGTCTGCTCTTGCCATCGAGTCCGTAGCTCGTAAAAACATCATCAGCGGTTATGGCGACGAAACATATAAACCAGAAAAATACATGTCTCGCCAAGAATTTGCCGTAGTTGCAGATAACTACCTCCACTACTTAGGCTATACTACAGAGGATCCAACAGCCCTCGATAATATTGCTTACGGAGACCAAAAATTCGTAGCACCTTGGGCTCAAGATGCAGTTCGTGAACTTGCATCCCTTGGATTCACACTCTATACGCCGGGTACATTATTTAACCCTGAAAAATACATAACCCGTGCAGAGGCTGCTGAAATTGCGTACCGCATGACACAAACTGAACAATCTCTTGCGTTCCACAACACATTATTTAAACAACAAGTGGAAAATAAGACGGCTAATATCATTAGCAAAGCTTTAAGCTATAATAATGACTTCACAAAATTCCGTCAGGATGGTGCCCTTTTCTGGGAAGCAGGTCAATTACATGCATCCTTAACAGATCAAAAGAAAGCTGACCTCGTTACTAACGCTATCGCACAGGCTCATGATCCACAGTTGGATAGAGCAGTAGTTGTAGCAAAAGGTAAATTGAACCAAGAACAACTAGAGGATTATCAATCCGATGCTATTTCCCTTTATCAGGAAAAGGAACCACAAGGAAAGATTATCTCCATCGCGCCAAATACTGATACGAGTGCCCTTCTCATTACCGTTGATTCTATTCAAAAACCAACGCTAAAAGCATTTAAAAAGAAATTTGGTGAGAAAGTATTCTTACAACTACCACCAGAACCTCTGACAAATACAAATGGCGCTATTCAATTCCCATTGCCTCCACGCGTAAATTATTACAACGACAAACAATAATACGAGAAACCTTAAAAAGCCGTGTTTACACGGCTTTTTATTATGCCTAAATGCATTGTGCCAAGTTTGACTAACATTGCATAAAAGTCTCCATTGCATAAAAATCTCTGCAAAAAAGAACCGCCCCCAAAGGAGCGGTTCTTTTGACATTAAACAGCTGTTACTATACACACAATCGAATTCACACAGTTCGATTATTATTTTGTTACATCATTTTGGCGGTCACGTAAGTTACCAACTGGTACATATACTGTGCCTGCACTGTGAATTGTATCCACATCTTGTTGCAAGATCATTACAACGGAATAATCATCAGTTGTGTAGAACTCAGTAGGCATTTTGTCGATATTTACATCGCCACCTAATTTGTCTTTCACCTCTTGATTATTATTAATAGCATTCACTAACTCTTTTTTGTTAAGACCACCAAGGTCATACAAGGACAATTGACGACCTGTTGTAGTGTTGAAAGTGAAGCCTTTTACATAGTTCACACCATTTGCATCGCGATCACGCATTGTATATGTGTGAATCAACACGCTGAGAATGCCATTTTTATCTGTTTTAACATCGTAGTACATCACTACATTTGTTTTATCAGCTTCTTTAGCATTTAATTTCTCTACGTCATTTTGTACTTTAGCAACATACTTTTTGATAGTTGTATTGATTGCTTTTTCTACAGTTGGGCTAACGGATTTAACCTCTGGGAATACTAAGTCCAAATGATCTGTAGTGGATTCCACAGGAGATACTCCCACCTCTTTACGGTCCATATAACGGTCCGCATTTGGTGCTACTACCTCAACTACATTGCGGTCAACTTTAGATGCTTCAGAGCGCAATGCACGATTTTGCTCTGGAGTAGCAGTGCTAGAGATACGACGTGTTAAATCGTTGCGACTTACTTTATTCGTATCAGCTTGAGCCGCTTGCACTGTTGCAGTGTCTTTTGTTACAGGAATTGCTTCGCTTGCTGCAAAGGATACTACTGGCAATGCAGCAGCCATCATGATGAGTACAGACTGTTTTAATTTCATTGTTTAACCTCTTATTGTTGTTCTTGTTCAGCTTTCATAGCCAAAGCTTCTTCTTTATTGAATTTGTGTGTTACAACACGACGAACAAGGTAGAGACCAGAGAATGCGAATGCAAGCAATCCTAACCATTGTGCTGTGCTTTCAAAATCAGGACCTACTAATTCAAGTGGAGATTCACCGCCACCAGTTGTAACAGACAATACAATAATAACAGCTATGATTACACCAATCAAGCTTTCACCAACAATCAAACCAGAAGCAAAGAGAACGCCACGGCGGTTAGATTGTTCAACATCGTACTCAGCGAGTTCGCCAGCACGCATTTTAGCACGAGCTACTAGGTAACGGCCTACGAAATAGCTAATGAAAGAACCTAAGATAAGAGGCACTTCCAATGTTGGTGGTAAGTAGATACCCATACCAACTGCCAATGGAGGCAATGTTAAGGAAGCTGTTGTGCCTTTAAGAATCAAGTTAACGATGATTGCTACTACGCCAACACCAACGCCGATCAAGATGTAATCCCATTCCATACTGGAGTTGAAGATACCTTGAGCGATTGTAGTCATCAAAGTTGCTTGAGGAGCGGATAATGCAGCATTAGGATCCATTTCAGCACGTGGTAACGCACCTGTGAAGCCATATGCTTGGTAAAGCAAGTTAAGAACTGGAGCAATTGCAACTGCACCGGCTACGGAACCAAGTAACAACGCAATTTGTTGACGCCAAGGTGTTGCACCAACGAGTTGACCAGTTTTCAAGTCTTGCAAGTTATCATTAGAAATAGATGCAATTGCGATAACTACGGATGTCATGAAGATAGCCATAGCTGTAGCGAATTGAACACCTGCTTGTGTAGCAAACAAGTTATTTTCAGAAGCGATGAAGTACACCACTAAGGAAGAAATAATAGTCGCCAAAATACCGATACCAGAAATTGGAGATGCAGATGTACCGATAAGGCCTGCCATGTAACCACAAGCTGCAGCTACGAAGAAGCCGATTAATAAAGCTACTAAGATGCCTACTACAACAAGAGTCCACATCAAACCAACACTAATAGGTACTGCAGAAACGAATTCCCAGAATGTGAATACTAAACCAATAAGAATAACTGCGAACACGCCTAAAACAGATTTTGTGCTCATATCTGTATCCATGCGGTGCAATTCGCGTTCAGAGGAACTGCTATTCATGGATTGTACAGAAATTTTCATACCTTCGATAATAGGTTTGATCAAAGTAATCAAAGTCCAAATCGCTGCGATACCGATAGCACCAGCACCGATGAAACGAACTTTAGATTTCCAGATGCCCATTGCGAACTTAGCAGTAGCGCCACCATCTGGAGCAAACATGTTAGTGAAGTAAGGTACGAAGCCAGCCCACGCGATGAGTACACCAACGAGGATAGCGATACCAGACGCGATACCGATAAGGTAACCAGCACCTAACAACGCTGTAGAAAAGCCCAATGGAATTTGAGTAATACCTTTGCTACCTACAGGAAGCCAGAAGCTCATGCTATCGCCAAGCACTTTAAAGCCATTTGCACAAAGGCTGATAAGACCAGCTACAAAACCACCGGATAAGATGTCGCCCATACCAGAGCTAGATTGAGGGCCTTGATCACCATTGTGAGAGCCCACTTTCAAAATTTCTGCTGCTGCACGGCCTTCTGGATATGGTAGATCACTATTTACTACCATGGCACGACGCAATGGAATAGTGAATAAGACACCTAGAGAACCACCGCATGCGCAGAGCAAGAATGTTTGCCAGAACGGGAAGCCGTTCCAATACCCAAGCATGAGTAGGCCTGGCAAGATAAAGATAATTGCGGACAAAGTACCGGCTGCTGAAGCCTGTGTTTGTACCATGTTGTTTTCAAGAACGTTAGAATCCTTGAAGAAACGTAAAATTGCCATTGAAATAATGGCTGCCGGAATGGATGACGAGAATGTCAAACCAACCTTCAAACCGAGGTATACGTTAGATGCTGTAAAAATTACAGTAATCAATGCACCAAGTAGCATCCCACGTATTGTCAGTTCCGGCAGATGAAGGTCATGGCTCATAAAGTCATGTTTCATAAGTACTTACCTCCTCTGTGAAACTAGAGCTTAAAACAATATAATAAGCTACTTCCATTTTAACGTGTTAAAGCGATGATTTCAATATATATGCGATATTTATAATGTATACATGTAAATAGATATAATTTATGCCCCTTATATGCATAAATCGCATATATAACTCCTTTCTATATGAAAATAGAAATCATTCTCTTTTATTCTGTACAAATATACAGGATTCTATATAATTAAATTACCGACATTAAGGTCGGCATGGCTTTTAAGGAGGTTGTAATTATGGAAACAAGAATTGAATATGATTCAATGGGACCAGTCGAAGTCGACGCTAGACGAATTTACGGACCTCAAACTCAACGCTCGTTCAATAACTTTAAGATTGGTGACCACCGCATCCCTATCGAACAAATCAAAGCGCTTGCGCTTGTCAAAAAAGCATGTGCTTTAACCAATGCAAAATGTGGTGCAGTAACTGAGGAAAAAGCGAAACTCATCGCTCAAGTAGTAGATGAGATCGTGGACGGTAAATGGGATGATGAATTCCCATTGACAGTATTCCAAACAGGTTCTGGCACACAAACTAACATGAATGTGAACGAGGTAATCGCTCACCGGGCTAAACAGTTAGATGAAAGCAACCCGCTTCATCCTAACGACGATGTAAACCGCGGCCAAAGTACAAACGATACATTCCCTACGGCAATGCATATCTGCGCGTACTTTGAAATTACAAAACGCGTAATTCCTGCATTGGACGGCCTTATCCAATCCTTTGAAAGATTGCAAGAAAAAGGAAAAGGCTTGCAAAAAGTTGGTCGTACACATCTACAAGATGCAACTTTCATCATGGTGGACCAAGAAATTAGCGCCTTTGTGGACGGCTTAAAAACTGCCAAAACGATGCTCATTCAAAACGCTGACCACCTGCTCGACGTAGCCCTCGGCGGCACTGCCGTTGGTACTGGTGTAAACACGCCTAAAGGCTATCTAGACGTTATGGAAACTGTATTGCCAGAGGTAACAGGTGCTCCATTCCGCGTTAAGAACAACAAATTCCAAGGGCTCGCTCTTAAAGATGCTTTCATGATGGCTCATGGTGCACTCAATACGTTGGCGACTACCCTATTCAAAATCGCTAATGACGTGCGTTTCTTAGGCTCTGGCCCTCGCTGTGGCTACGGCGAATGGCATCTTCCTGAAAACGAGCCGGGCTCCTCCATCATGCCAGGCAAGGTAAATCCTACCCAATGCGAAGCTTTGACCATGGTATGCGCCCAAGTATTCGGTCACAATACGACTATGACACTCTGTGCAGGCAGCGGTGCGTTCCAATTGAACGTGTACATGCCTATCATGATCTATGACTTTGTTGAAAGCTGTCGCCTCCTCGCAGACGCTATGAACTCTTTCACAACACACTGTATTGACGGTGTCGAATTTGTACCTGAAAAACTCAACTTCTTTGTAGAACAATCCCTCATGATCGCTACATCCTTAACACCATACATCGGCTACGATAAGAGTGCTAAGGTTGTAAAAGAAGCGTACAAACGCGGTTGTTCTATCAAGGAAATCATCTTGGAAGAAAAACTTATGACTGAAGACGAATTTGCCGAAGCAGTTCGCATGAAATAAAATCTCTCTCATCTCTATGACATATATGTAACATCCTCTCATACCTCAAATGAACGGAAAGAACCCCCGATACGTTTTCGTATCGGGGGTTTCTATCTTTAATCTTATATTAGCTTATTAACTTTCAACAAAATTAGAGCAGACATTATGTAAGCAAAAACAAAAAGAACTACATACATCTGTTTTTTTCTAGCCCATTCATAATAGCGACTACGTGGCGGCTGTTTTAATAATACAGCTAACACAAAAACAGGCTGTAAGAACCACACCAACACAACTGGTACAGCTATGTAATCTAAGAAATAAAACATGCTAAACAGCATAAACGGATATGTAATAATTGCCGACCAGGAAAGAACTTTCATAAATCCATAATCAGAATTAGCAATTAAAGATACTAATAATGGTGAAAGCTTTTTCCTTAATAAGATTTTATAAATAAGCCAATATAAAGCAATCCAAGAAAAAACGATAGCTTCTAAAACTAATGGTAAATGAATATGCACAAATGCTAACTCCTTTTACGACTTAAATAGTTATAAATATAGTTCCATACCACATAGAACAAAAGTATTATGATATATGCAATTACAAAGAAATAAAAATCTACTTCATCTTCAATCAACTCTGGATTTGTGACAAGACTATATGGAATGCTTATAAGTAGAAAAAGTACTAAGCCTCGCACAAAATAATTATATATTTTTAGAAACATATACTTACTCCCATATAAAAACTATATTTTCACAACACAACAAAATTTTAACTCTAATATATCACAATTATTATATAAGTTCATATAATAAAAAGAGGTATTGTATTTTCATATACAATACCTCTTTTAGTTTGTACCCTATGTTTTTTCTAATGTTTCATAAGGTTATAGTCATTAATAGGATCAAAGATACGATAAAAATTAGCTGTTTCGTACTTAATAGTTCATAGGTCTCATTAAATGTATCATTTTCGAATGCTTGTATTATCAGTTCTTCTTGTTTACTGAGTTCTAGGTATACATCTAAATGGCATCCAATGGCCACGAGTATTGCTATTTTAAGATATCCTTTATATATATCCGCTGTCACGGCGTGAATTAGAGAGATATCAAATAGCATAAGCACAACAATACATATAAAGATTTTATGGATAAAGGATATATTATACATGATTGTATCCCTTTAGTGAGCTTACCTTTTATTCTAAAGAGCTCACCTTTACTTCTAAGCTACTCCGTCAAAGAATGTAATGACTGTAATTTCTCGTGGGCAGTTAATACGGATTGGGAACCAGTGGCCTGTACCATTATTGACATAGCACACGCTTTGTTCTTCAACGTAGCGACCTTTTGTATATGGAGTGCCCGTTGGCACTACAGGAACGCCCATAAATACGATTTGACCACCGTGGGTATGACCAGAAAGGGTCAACGGGATCTTGTGTTCAATAGCTTCTTCAAAGAATTCAGGATGGTGAGCTAACAGGATAACAAAGGCATAGTCTGGAATACCGGATAAAGCTTTAGCGATCATAGCTTCACGGCTATCTTTTTGACGGCTGTTATCGTAGGTAACGCCTGCGAGATATACAGGTTGTTTGCCACCCATAATTTGAATATTACTATTCAAGAGGATATTCATTGGTGTATTTCGCTTGAAAGAATCAATCACTTTATTTACATCGTGATGGTACTCGTGATTGCCTAAGATAAAATCTACACCATCAGGGATTTGTTTTGCAAAGGTTGTCAGTCTTTCACAGACCTCAGGCAACCATGCTAGTTTATCGATGAGATCCCCTGTGATAACGACGCGATTAGGCTTTTGTAAAAGCGCCAATTTTAGGATTTCATCAAAGTCGTCTAAGTCGATGCTAGCCCCTACGTGAACGTCACTAAGTTGAACGATTTTATAGTCTTTTAGCCCTGGAGGCAAGTTCGTATAACCAAATTTTTCATTCGTAACTACTATCTCCTGTTGACCAGCAAAGGCCGCATAACTAGAGCCACCGATTGTGGCCAACGGCACTACTGTTGCAGCAGTTCTAAAGAAGGCACGGCGGCCCGTTCTATTTTCTTCTGGCGTTTTACTCCAAATCTTATTAACCGCCCAGTATAACAAGCTGAGGACGATAAAGACAGGAATAGCCAAGAATAAGCCAAAGAGAAAACCGTAGCTTTCAGTACGGAACAGATTCATCAGCGGATAGTATAACGTGCCGTATAGATCTACTTGATGTAACAAGTAGTATCGGATTGCGGCGAACCACGCGCCGATTAAGATGATATAGCCTACCCAAGCAGGCCATTTCTTTTGGGGCTTCCACAAATTGAGGAACAGCGCCCAAAAGCCTACCAACCCTAATACTAGGATGGTGCCAAAAATTATATTAAATAGCATTCTCATTCATTGCTCCTACAAATTACTTTGCTAGCTCCGTCAATTTACCATGAGGACCTGCCCAAGCATAGTCGGCGAACTCATCGCGCTTGATGAGCATCCAGTCCTTCGGCAATTGCTTTTGGATAGCTCCAATCGTTATATTGTTAGCATCTCCTACGTACGTTAAATCGCCACGGAATGCTTTCATAAACCATTTCCGATGAGAGAAAATATGTGTTATCTCTTTTACTAATACTGGTTGCAAGGATAGTTCAAAACCTAGGTCCTTAACTAATGATTCAAGGCCTTGTTCTCCGACCTCAAAAGTAGATACCATTTCCACAGAAGGGAATTCCCACATGGATCGTAACAGTCCACGGTTAGGGCGTTTGTGCAATAGATAATGGCCTTCGTATTGCAAGATGCCTACGAATAGAGGCACCTCTACTACTTTGGTTTTCTTAATGCGCACAGGTAGCTTGTCAGTATCCTTATGTTGGTATGCTTCGCACATATTTACAATAGGACATTCTCCACAGCGTGGAGTTTTGGGAATGCACACAGCAGAGCCAAAGTCCATCAAAGCTTGGTTAAAGTCACCAGGTCGATCGTGAGGCAATGTTTCCTCTACGATAGCAGTTATGGCCTTCTTACCTTTAGTACTCAAAATATCATCAAAGATGCGATACAAACGAGCATAAATGCGCAGTACATTGCCGTCTACCGCCACCTCTGGTTCGTTATACGCCATAGATAGCACAGCCCCAGCCGTATATGAGCCTACGCCCTTTAAGGACTCCATAGTCTTGCGGTCATGAGGCACAACGCCGCCGTAGTTTTCTACGACATCCTTTACGCCAAGGCGCAAGTTACGAGCACGGCTGTAATAGCCAAGCCCTTGCCAAGCGTGAACGACCTCATCCTCTGAAGCCTTTGCTAGGTCCTCTAAGGTTGGGAATAGTCGCATCCAGTTGTCATAATAAGGCTTCATCGCCTCAATGCGCGTCTGTTGGCTCATCACCTCAGAAACCCAAACCTTATAAGGATCTCCACAATCACGCCACGGTAAATCACGCTTATTCACGTCATACCACGCTAATAGCTGTGGCACCCACTTGGGGCTCTTTTTATCAGTCATATTACCTCAATATATTATAAATTTATTTACATTAGCTAATATATTCAATATCAATAGATTAACCATTAATATATAGATCAATGCGCGCCAAGTGTTCGCTTTCAAGAACGGTATCGACGGTGGTTAAATCCATTTTATCTACAGAGCTATTGTCTCGGCCAAATACGATAGACCCTTTTAATTTCTTACCTTCTAGCAGCATCGGCAACCATTGGCGGTCTCCATCCCACATGTACTCGTAGGGAATTTGATCTGGTTCTAGCCAATGAGGCTCCATTTCGTCCGTTTCCTCTACATGGCCTGTGAAAGTACGCAATAAATACACATAACCTACATGCGTTAAGCTTTCATCAAAAGGAAATTGAAAATCGAAAGCCGCCACGCATTCTAAATCTTCGGGACGACCTTGAAGGCCAGATTCCTCAAATAGTTCCCGAATAGCACAGTGGCGGAAGCTTTCACCATCGTCTAATTTACCACCAAAGCCATTATATTTATCAGCCCCAAAACCGCGTTTTTTACGACCTAGTAATATACGATTTTGTTCATCAATGGGAAATACGAGCGTCGTCGGTTTCATAGGGCCTCCTTAATCGTTAAAATAACACTATATTATTATACCATTATTTCGTGTACGAATGCGTTAGTTGTGGTATCATTAAGAGGATAGATTTTCGTGCATGGAAGGAGGCACATGATGAACAAACCACTTAGATTTAATATTGAATTAGGGCGCACAAAGCCCGTCAATATTCGCAATGAACAAGTGCGTTGCCCCTTCTGTGACCGTTCAAAGTTAACGGATATCCTAGATACTTCGGGCCATATTATTTGGCTCATGAACAAATACCCTGTATTAGAAAAAACTTGGCCTACAGTTATCATCGAAACGGAAACCGACGAAGGCGAGTTTTCCACCTTACCTGCTGACGAAGCGGCCCACATTCTCCAATTTGGCCTAGATAAGTGGCGTGAAACTCGTCAACGTAAGGAGTTCAAATCCGTATTATTCTTTAAAAACCACGGCTATATGTCTGGCGGCTCCATTCGCCATCCGCACAGCCAAATTATCGGCCTAGAAAACTACGATTACCACAAGGATATTACGGTGCAAAATATGGAAGGCTGGCTCTTACATGAGGATCAGCATGTACGCATTACCTTATCTACCCATCCAATCATCGGGTTCTTTGAGTACAACATTCGCTTCAAACCAGATGCGCCAGTTCGTCCTGTAGCCATTCGCTTACAACAAGTTTTGCGCTATGTATTGCACACCCTTTCTAACCTTAGCCAATCCTACAATTATTTCTTCTACAATCTCGAGGACGGCTACGACTATATCAAGGTAGTGGCTCGCTATGTAACGACGCCGCTCTACGTGGGCTACAAGATTCCGCAAACCTGCGACGAGGAGCGGGCCGCGAAGATCATGCGCGATATTGCGCCTTATTTACAGGCTACTAAATAGTTATAAGCTACTACCATATTGTGAACATATATAATATTAATCGCATATAATTTTGAACATCTATGATTTTGACCATAGATAATTGAAAGGATTTTTATGAAAGTATTTGCCATCGGCGATCTCCATCTATCTGGCAATCCTCCGACGAAGCCGATGGATATTTTTGGTCCCCACTGGGATAATCATTGGGCCCGCATCAAAGAGCATTGGTCCAATAATGTAACAGATGATGACATCGTCTTTCTCGTAGGTGATATGAGCTGGGCGCTCCGCCTCGACGAAGCGTTTTGCGATTTACAAGAAATCGCATCCATGCCCGGTAAAAAATATATGATTCGCGGTAACCACGACTATTGGTGGGCATCAGCAAACAAGATGCGCAACCTCATGGGCGATGCTATTACCTTTTTACAAGGTCATGGTACAGCAGAGCTCATTCACACAGAAGAAGGGCCTCGCATCATCGCTTTTGGTGGAACCCGCGCCTACCTCTGCCCTGGTGATTCCCATTTCTCACCAGAAACAGACCAATCTATTTACGAAAGAGAATTGATGCGCACCGAAGCAGCATTACAAGAAATGGATAATGCTGTGGAAACACTAATAGATATACATAACACACCAGTAACAAAACTGTTATTGTTACACTACCCTCCATTTAACGAGTCCAATGCCCCTTCTGGCTTTACAGACCTTATGGAGCAATACAACGTAGATACTTGTATCTTTGGTCATTTACACGATCAAATTTCCTTTAAGCGCATTCCTAAGGAATTTGGCACTACCAAACTAGAGCTAGTATCTGCAGACTATTTAGACTTTACACTAAAACAAATCATGTAAGGAGAGACTATGAGTCGCATTCATAAAGAGCATTTACAAGCGGGCTACATCTTTGGTGATACTATCAACCAAGAATATATTTACTTGCCCTCTGGTGAGGTAGGCACCGACCATCCTTTGGCGGTCCTGGAAACGCCGACAAAGCGTGAGGATATCACCTTGGACGAAGCAGTCCACATGATTGACACCCTTACGCTAAAACGCTGTAGCCACCCTACACTAGGGAAAAAATCATTTTAATAACGCCACAAATGAAAAAGCACATTAATAGTAAAAAGCGGATAGATATCAATCTATCCGCTTTTTTATATAGACTTATACAGTTTTTAGATACACTATAAAGGATTATCCTAAGAAACCACCGTGTCCCATGCGAATGCAGTCTTCTTTAGTGATTTCATCATCTGCAACGAGGCGTGGAACGATTTCGTCAAAGGCCGTTGGTTTGCTGAACAATACGCCACCTGGAACGCCTAAGATTGGCGTACCATCTGCGCAGTATGCAATACAAACCATGGATCCTGGCAATACAGGCAAACCATAAGTTACTACGCGATCTGCATAGCGTTTAATGGCGCCCGGTGTTAAATCGTCAGGATCAACACTCATGCCGCCTGTACAGAAAATAATGTCGGCGCCAGCTGCTTTTACCTTGTCGATAGCCGCCACGATATCGTCTGTATTGTCCGTTACGATTTCATGCGCTATTTTTGTGACGCCGAATTCAGCGCAACGCTCTTCAATGATTGGGGTGAAAGCATCTTTAATGCGGCCTTCAAATACTTCGGAGCCTGTAGTAACAATGCCCATTGTTTTGCGTACGAATAGTTTTACATTGAGTAAAGGCTTGCCATTCGCAATTTTCTTCGCATCCTCTACTTGTTGTTCCTCTAGTAATAAAGGAATACAACGCATACCTGCTAATTTATCGCCTGCTTTCACAGGTGTATTATTAAATCTCGTTACGATAGTAAGCTCACCAATGCCATTGATAGCATGTAAGCGTTCTACATCGACCTTAAATAAGCCATCTACGTCTGCAATAGCTTCAATTTTACCTTGTGCCATTGGACCTTCGTGCATGTTTTCACCGCCCGCCATACGATACAAAGCGCGAGCTACATCCTCTTCGTGCAAGAAGCCTTCATCTTCAGGCTCCATAACAAAGATATGCTCTTTACCAAGGTCTAATAGTTTAGGAATATCCTCTTCTGTGATGACATGACCACGGCGGAACGGAGTGTCTTTCACCTCGCCGATAACGATGCGAACTAAATCGTGTAATAATACATGCCCTACGGCATCTTGTGTTCTAATGGATTTCATAATATCTCCCAAGCTATATAAATATATCCGTTATTCTTAACATCCAAATAATAAAACTATGTATTTAACAATATACTCCGAACTAAATTGCTAGTTACTCATAAACAGTTTTACTCATTTATCATATACAAACAACTGAGTTTGAGCTGTAATGCAAATCACCCTACTATCATAGGGTACAATCTATTCTTACCATTAGATAGCACAGAGTATACGTGCCACCAATACACCTATCCAACAAAGGATTAATCCACCTACGACTTGTACCGCACCATACCACAATGCTTGTACATAGGACTCAGCCATCATGAGCTGCAACATTTCAAAGGCAAAGGTAGAAAAGGTGGTAAAAGCTCCGAGACCACCTACAACGAGGAAAAATCTAGCCCATTGCGGGAGATCTGGCTTTTGCATGTACAGGCCTAAAACGAGGCCGATGATGAGGCAACCAATGAGATTCACTACTACCGTACCATACGGAAAGGAACTGACCTTTGTCATCACCCATTCGCCAAGAGCCATACGGCATAAGGCCCCTACAGCTCCACCGAGGGCAACGGCTATATATTTTTCCATAGGACCTCCTCTATTTACGACATCATACTAGATCTTTTGGTCACAGCACCAAAGGATATAAGTAGCAAGACTTTCACATCTCGTGTAATTCTTGTACTACTTTCACAATTCGTGTAATTATCTGTAATAACCGATAATTATCTAGTTTTCTATATTAGGCAATCGCCAACAGTCTCAGTATACTATATTTAGAGAGTCGGGAAAAGGAAGGAGTCCCTATGAACCCCTCGACAGCACCATTGACCGAATTGCGGATTAATACGTACGAAGATCCATTGTTACAACATCAATACGTATGTTTAGGCCATAAAATCGCCAATATCCGCGTATCTCTAAATATGTCCCAACATCAGTTAGCCCGCCATGTCGGCATCAGCCGCAGTTATTTAAGCAAACTAGAGTGTGGAACGGGTATTTCTGGCATGTCCTTAGAAATTTTATTTAAAATCGCCCAAGCCTTTCAAATCGACGTAGGGCAACTAGTACGGCTACGCATCGTTGACTATAAGAGCTGCAATGCACACCTAACATCACATTATAAACGGCTTGAGTTTCTAAACCATACTAAGAACCAAACCGTTAATAACTCATGCAAGAAAAGTCAGATTAATTAATTAGTTAGTTAGCTTAGATTAACTAGCTCAACTAGATTAACTAGATAAGCTAGATTAACTAGTTTAACAAGTTTAACTGATTTAACTGGTTTATCAGTCAAAAAAACTCCGCCATGAGCGGAGCCTTTTATGTCATTATGCCTATGGGCACGTTAGACATTATACTTCATTAAGTTTTTTGTGTTGCACTTCAGCATTTGCTTTTTTGAAGATAAATGCATTGTTGATGTGCTGACGCATAGCTGTTTCTGCGGCTACTTCGTCGTGACGTTCGATAGCGTCTACGATTTGATCATGTTCATCATCACAATCATGTGTACGCACTGCATTGAAGGAGCTGATGTACATGTCTCGATTCACGCGTTCACGGAAGCTTGCCAGGTAGTCTACAATGCGTTCATTACCAGAGTAATGAGCGATCATTGTGTGGAAACGGCTGTTAATTTCAACTCGTTCTGTAGCATCTTCAATTTCATGCATTTCTTTACAAATGTCACGTAATTCTTTAATTTGCTCATCTGTAGCATGAAGTGCACATAGTCTTGCGCCAAGACCTTCCATTACTTCGCGTACTTGATATAATGCAACGATTTCCTCTGGAGTATCAGCTTTTACAGTAACACCTTTCCAAGGAACGATCACTACGAGATTATCTTTAGCCAATTTACGGAATGCTTCACGTACAGGTGTGGCACTCACTTGTAATTGTTCTGCAATTTTTACTTCGTTTAGCTTTTCTTGAGGCATCAATTCGCCTGTCAAAATCGCTGTTTTTAATGTTAAATATACTTGTTCGCTCAGTGGCAATCTTTCAATAGAGTCCACTGCGGACAAATTATATCTATCTTTAGAATCTTGTCTTCCCATTACTATCCCCTAAAACTAAATAATTGTCCAGTCTTTCACACTTTCAAAGAATGGTTAAAATGAGTATAATATATTATACGACATATTTTATATAGAATATGTCACATCTAATTTAGTGCATACAATATAATTATAAAACTCATATCTAAAACTGTCAATTTAACGATAGATAATAGCTATATCTCATTTTTGAAAGTAAGGAAGTACACTATGAGCCGTTGTTTGGTTATTATCAACCCTGTATCAGGGGGCGGTGCGGCGCGCCGATATGACCTCGAATTACAATGGAAATTGAGCACCTTATTCGAAACAATTGAGGTCAAATTCACTACCGGTGAAGGCGATGCTACACGTTTTGCTAAAGATGCTTGCGAACGCGGATTCGATGCAGTATTTTGCATGGGCGGTGACGGTACTGTTAATGAAACTGTTAATGGCATTGCTCAAGGGGGATTTAAATCTACTTTTGGCTTTATCCCTGTTGGTACTGTTAACGATATGTCACGTGCTCTGGGGATTCACCAAAATCCTGCACAAGCAATCAAACGTATCGACATCAACGAAACGAGAACAATTGATATTGGACGCTGCAATGACAAATATTTCTGCAACAATATCGCAGCTGGTGTTATCCCTAAAGTAGTAGAAGAGGTGACACCGAAAGAAAAAAGCATACTTGGTCCTCTCGCCTACTTTTTGCGTGCAGGGCAAGCACTATTTACTACGAAGGACTATACGTACCGCATCAAAACAGAGGACGATGATTTTATCTGTAAATCCC
>NZ_CAKPTN010000015.1 GCF_934190855.1 uncultured Veillonella sp.
AGCAACGGACTGAAAATCCGTGTGTCGACAGTTCGATTCTGTCCTGAGGCACCATTTTGTATTCCATGCGGTTGTGGTGGAATGGCAGACACGCCATCTTGAGGGGGTGGTGAGCGTACGCTCGTGAGGGTTCAAGTCCCTCCAACCGCACCATAAGATTAAAAGGACCTACAGTTCACTGTAGGTCCTTTTTGCTATAACATTAAAAGTTGTAGGTGTATATAGGAGAGAGAAATGAATAAGAAACATTTTGTTTTGATGTTGCTTTCACTAGCATTATCTAGTCAGTTTAGTTTAGCGGCAACAGTGGACGAGATAAACCCAAATACCAGTGCTGAACTGAAAAATAATGCAAA
Source organism: uncultured Veillonella sp. (assembly GCF_934190855.1). GTDB lineage: Bacteria > Bacillota > Negativicutes > Veillonellales > Veillonellaceae > Veillonella. Next base: position 357 of record NZ_CAKPTN010000015.1, read on the forward strand.
GTCAAATCAGCCTGCACAAACTAAAGCTCCTGTGAAATTAGAATTTGCTGAGATTATTCCTGGTGCTTTTAAAGCTGTTATAAAAGATAAATCTATAAACCCTAAAAAGCTTTCAATTGAAGATGAAATTACATTAGAAAGGAAGGCGAAAGAGCACGCTGCTAAACAATTAAAAACATCAGGAAAACCCGATTTTGGAAGTGAATACAAAACGTTTGATCCACTTTACAATGATAAGGATGAAAAAGCGCTAAAAGAAATTAAAAATTATAATACTGAATCAACACGTAATCAAGGTTATTTTATTGGAGGTAGAAACAAACCCTTACGCATTGTGAGCCCTTATATGAAGAAGAATGGAAAAGGAGAAATTAAGCTAACTAATCCTGTTAATACTAAAAATTATCGAACTCGTGCTGATCGGGATGAAGCAAATGAAAAGGAAGTTCGAGAATATTTAGATAAAAATAAGGGGAAAGGACACGACCTATATACGGCTAGAACTAAAGCTGAGATTAGAGAATCTTTGGAAAGCTTTTTTAAACCTATAGCTTTGATTCAGTATCCTATTAATAATCCAAAGGATTACAAAGAAATTTCTACTGCATCAGGATTTCCAAAGAAAATACCAAGTTTCGCTAAAAATATTCATATGCATGGTAATCCTAGCTTTTTGCAAGGTAGGGCTTATGTACAACTTGCTTTTGGTGGTACACCGGAACAATTAAAGCCATATATTGATGAAGTTATTTCTAACTCTAAAGTAGTTGTTTCAAAATCTGATACATCCAATGTGTATGTTAAACGATATATTGATTCGAATATGGCCTATGCAGATTCTCTGTCTGCATTAATTCCAAGATCGATACTGATTGTAAAGAATACAACCGTGCCGATGGGGAAATTTATACAAGAGCAATTAGATAATCCTATTGATAGAGCTGTAGATGAAATATATGAGTTAGAAAATCAAGTACTAGCAGAATTTAATAAGGTACAAATTGCGGATGAAGATAGAGATTCAAAGTATAATAGATATTTTGAAACTCGTAAAAGAGTAGAAACAGAGCGAGATAAATTAAAACCTAGCGAAATAAATAGAAATACATTGTCTAAAGATAAAATCTATCCAACCTATACAGAAGAGGAGAATCGAAAACTTCAGAAACGGTACTTGCATAGATTGTCATTTAATGAAGATTCGGTAGAAATACCGGATAATTATGTATTGTATGTATTTGATTTTGGAGGAAGTTGGAATCATCCATATTCGTTAGGTGCTGCGGTCAGTCCTGATAAAAACTATATAATTTATTTCTTACAACAAGGTTGATTATAATAAACAAAAACGTAGCAACAATCCTAGTAACTAATATTATACATTTATGTGTGTAAACTTATATATGAGAGAAGATTATGAAATTTAATTATGGCGAGACTCTGCGTATCCGAAGTGATTTATATACGATCTTAGGCAAGATACGCTACATTGATACTCATGGGCATATATGGTATGAGTATAAGCTAGTTAAACATAGTAATAATAAGGCATTTTGGCTTCGTTGGGATAAGAAGCGAGATGCGTACCAGTTTTCCAAGTTGTGTGGTAAAGCACAGCCCGTAGATATGAAACTCGTAGATAGTGGTTATAAGATGGTAACGGGCACTTGGGGTGAGGTGGACGTAGGTACTACTGATACTGCTAAATGTAAAGAGTATGAAAATGCTGATGGTACTGCTACGTTTTCTGTTGAAGCATGGGCTTTTGAAACGGAGTATTCAAAAGGCTTTTACATTAATAAAGAATACGTATCTGTGGAAAAAAATGTAGAGACAACCGACACTATTAAAGATAGAATGGATACGGTTAAGAAGATGAGGTTCGTAGGACCTATCGTTTGGATTTTGGCAAACGTACTAATTTTTATGCCAAGATTTGACCTACAAATATTAAATGATATACATAATTTCCTTACCTGGCCTTATATAGTAGGTGGAAATATAATCATTGGTATCATTGTGGCTTTTGTCCTCTTCAAAAGATAGCATCTAGAAAATCAGGGACACACTATACTAAAACAAAAGGTAGTAACATATCTACGTTACTACCTTTTTAGTTTGCTTAGGATTTTGTTGTTATTAGTTAGCTTCAGCTAGTTGAAGTTGTTCGAGTTCTGCTTCTTTAGCATCTAATTCTTTTGCACCAAAGTGAGCCAGTACACAGAATGTAACACAAAGAATACATGCTACCAATAAGAGATAGAAACCTGCGTTCCAACCAAATTTGTCAGCTAATACACCGAATAGTGTTGTACCGAGGTTGGCACCTACAATGTAGCTCATGAAACCGCGAAGACCAACGGCGGAGCCTACAGCAAATGGAGGTACAATATCCATGGTTTGAACAGAGGCTAGGAATTGAGGAATGTAGATTAGACAACCTACGATAGCAGCAAAGAATGTAACCCATAGTAGGGATTCGCTTTGCCAATAACCAAAGATACAGAAGAAGATAATACTCACCGCAATGATTGCTGGTGGCATACGATAACCTTTAAAGAATTTATCGGAAATGTAACCCGCAAAAATAGTAGAAGGTATAGCTGCCCATTCAAAGAATAAGAATGCTACAGACATCTCTGCTTTGGAGAAACCTTTTACTTGTAATAGGTAAATTGGAAGCCAAGTAAGCATACCGAAACGAATCATGTAAACAAATGTATCTACTAATGATACATACCAAGCATTTTTGTTTTTCAATACATATTTTACAAAAATTTCTCGTGTATTCATATGAGGTGCTTCAGAGCTTCTATGTGCTTTATGAGCAGTATCCGCAATGATTTCGCTTGTAGGTGGTAAGCCTTCACGCTCAGGGCTTTCTTTGATTAAGAAGAAAATAGCGATGGCTACAATTATGGCAATAATTGCAGGGATACCATAGCTACCTAATTGCCAATGATCTGTAGTAGTGAAATATAGTGCAGCCGCAACGATTGGCGCTACGATACCGCCACCAAGATTGTGTGAGATATTCCAAATTGCACCATAACGGCCGCGTTCTTGTTTTGGATACCATTTCGCTAGAGTAATGAAGGATGGGCCTACACCAAAACCTTGGAAGAAACCATTAAGAACTACTAATACTAAGAAGAAGGCGAGGCTGTCGGCAAAGCTCATGAAAATGTTGATAATTGCACAGCAAATAAGACCGAAAGCCATAAATTTTGCAGGACTTGCTTTGTCTGCAAGACTACTCATAAAGCCTTTACTTAAACCGTAGGCGATAAGCATACCACTAGATAGCAAACCGATTTCTGTTTTGCTCATATGGAGAATATCTGATAAGAAATGAGTTGATAAGGCAAAGTTGTTACGAACGATATAATACGCCGCATAACCAATAAAAATACCAAGTAGAGATTGAAATCTGTATTTATAGTATAGATTCATAATCATACTTTGAGGTACAGATGATTTTGCCTCTTTAGGTTGTAGAAATGAAAACATAGTTATTACCTTTCTTTATTAATAACTTAATCCTGTTGCATTGATAATACTAACATTTATATAGAAATTATGTAAATGATTTATAACACAAAAGTAAGCGGTAATATTATAAAAATAATTTATAATATAGTTATGTTGCAGTAAAATGTATGTAGCATAAATATAACTTTCGGTATGATAAGGATTTTTGAACTACATAAATACAGCAGTCTATAGTGTTGAAGATATATTGTAATCAATAGATTTGTTTTGTTATAATTATACTGTTATTAAATAATCATTATCCTATTACTTATATTAAGGAGATTGTATATGAAAGGCTTTACTAAACGCGCAATTCTTGCTGCTTGTGTTGGTGCAGCTATGCTTATTACTGTAGGTTGTGGTTCTAATCAAAGTTCCCAGTCTACTCAACTGACATATAATGGTTCCTCCACATTGGCGCCAGTTATTTCTAAGATCGCTACAGATTTTACAGAAAAGAATAAAACTTGGAGTCATGCAGATAGTTCTTTACCAGATAAAGATATTACTATCTACGTATCCTCTGGTGGTTCTGGTACAGGCATTAAAGCCGTTATCGACGGTACTGCGGACTTCGGTTTAGTAGCTCGTGAAGTAAAAGACAGCGAAAAAGCAAAAATCAAAGATTACAACGAAATCAAAGTAGGTATTGATGCTTTAACAATTGCAGTAAATCCTGAAAATCCTTTATATGCAGTGAAAGATAATCTAACTAAAGAAGAAATTATTAAAATCTTCTCTGGCGAGTACAAAACTTGGAATCAAGTAGATTCATCTTTGCCTGAGCAAGAAATTATCGTAGTAACACGTGACCTTGGCGGCGGTGCTCATGAAGTATTCCAACAAAAAATCATGGGTTCTGTAGAAGTAACTAAAGATGCTATCCAAGCTCCATCTATGGGCGCTCTTGTAACAAAAGTTAAAGAAAATCCATATGCTATTGGTTATGCATCTTATGGTATGTTAGGTCAAAACAAAGGCCAAATCGTTGCTTTCAAAGTTAATGGTGTTGCACCAACAGATGAAACGATTACTGATGGTTCTTACATGATTCAACGTCCGCTTCTTATCGTAGGTAAAGGTAATATGGGTGGCGTAGCAGACGCTTTCACAAAATACTTGAAGTCTGAAGAAGGCCGTAAAGTTATTCATAAAATGGGCTTTGTTCCTGTAAACTAATCAGATAGAATAAAAGCAAGGCTGCGGCCTTGCTTTTTTCTTGTGAAAGGAGAGTCTATGCATTTATCAGATCGTGTTACGTCTGGCATAGTACCGATTATGGCGGTGTCTGTTCTCGCCTTATATATAGGGCTCGTGCTCTATATGGCGATAGAGGCATGGCCTGCTTTGCTACATATGTCTTGGACGGATATTCTAACCGGTACAGTCTGGAAGCCTATGGCACAAAGTCCTGTGTTAGGCCTGTCCTATATTATTTCTGCTAGCCTCTATGTATCGCTATTATCTTTGGTATGGGCGTTGCCCTTGGGGATTGGCACCTCTGTAGGCTTGAGTCTAGGCGTATCGCCGCGTATTCGTCAATTTTGTTTATCTACTATAGATATGATCGCCGGTATACCATCAGTTATTGTTGGTTTTATCGGTTTAGCCGTAGTGGTTCCCGCCATTCAATCGATGTTTTCTTTGTCTACTGGTGAGTCTGTTTTATCAGCTAGTCTTGTATTAGCTTTTATGATTTTGCCTTATATTGTGACTCATTGTACGGAATCTATCGAAACCTACCGCCAGCGCTATGAAGAAACGGCTTTGGGGTTAGGTATATCGCCGTGGCATACGATGAAAGCCATCGTATTACCTAGTGCTAAAGGCTCTATTATTCTTAGTTCTGTTCTGGCCTTCTCTCGTGCTATGGGAGAGACCATGGCAGTTATGATGGTTGTTGGGAATGCGCCAATTCTGCCTAATTTGCTGGGTAAGGCGGAGCCGATTCCGTCTCTTATTGCTCTTGAAATGGGTAGTGTAGAGTACAATAGCTTGCATTATAGCGGACTATATGTGGCTGCTTTAGTATTGCTTGTTATCTTGATACTGACTAATGTTCTAGTCTATCTGTATTCTTGGAAAACTAGAAAGGACGGCCAGCATGAAGTTATCTAATTTTGCATTAGCTACTTGGGCCTATGGCAGTCTAGTCCTAGTTATGGGAATGCTCATCGCTGCTTGTGTCTATATCATGTATCATGGTGGACCATTGATTACCTTTGATTTCCTATGGCTCTATCCGGCAGGCATGCCGCTTGGTGTAGACGGGGGCATATTTCCGGCTATAATCGGTAGTATGTTAGAGGGCCTATTAACGGCTTCTATGGCGGCTATAATCAGTATTCCTTGTGCTCTATACATGGTGTATGGCAATATGTCTCGTTGGAAATCGGAATGCTTTTTATTTACTCTACGCTGTATGTCCGGATTGCCGTCGGTATTAATCGGTTTATTTGGCTATAGTGTGCTCATTTTATATTTAGGTATAGATAAAAGTTTATTATCAGCGTCGATTACGTTAACGGTAATGGTAATTCCATTTATTGCGTTGCGCCTAGTAAAAGTATTCCAAGAGTTTCCTCGTCAAACTTATGAGGCGGCGTTAAATATGGGGCTTTCACCAAGTTATATATGGATGCATATGGTCATACCTAGTGCCATGCGTGACGGATTGAGCGCTATAGCCCTGGGGGCGGCCTATGCGATGGGGGCCACTGCGCCGATTATGTATACTGGCGCCGTATTATATACGCGGTCCATACCGAATATAACGGATCCATTTATGGCCTTGCCATATCATTTATACATATTGGTCAATGAAGGTTATTCCATAGACTTAGCCTATGCTACAGCCTTTGTGTTGATGATTATATTACTTTGTATTAATATTATTTGTCGCTACATAGGAGGGCGGTCTTGATGAGCACGATATTAGATATTCAAAATATAGAGGTGTCCATTGACGAGCATCCTATTTTGCAACACGTAACATTGCCTATTACTGAACATGCTATTACGGCTGTTATTGGGCCGTCTGGTTGTGGTAAAAGTACATTGTTAACTACGCTTAACGGTAGCTTGCAGACACCAAAAAAAGTCACTAATGGAGAAATTATTTATGACGGTCTATCTATAGACTCAATGGATCCGCAAATGCTACGTCGCCAAATCGGTCTTATAGGACAACAACCGACCGTATTTCCTGGTACCATTGAAGATAACATGTTATTTGCTCTTAATTATTATAAAGAGTTATCCTCTGCAGATAGAAAGGCTAAAGCTGTACAATGTTTAGAGCAGGCTGGATTATATAGCGAAATTAATGGCGATATAAAGCGCTTAGCAAGTTCTTTGTCTGGTGGTCAGCAACAGCGCTTGTGCATAGCAAGAAGCTTGACCATAGATCCTCGAGTCATGCTCTTTGATGAGCCATGCTCTGCTTTAGATATAAAAAACAGCTTGCATATTGAGGCATTGCTAACAGAGCTAAAAGCAAAACAAACGATTGTTATTGTTACTCATAACTTACAACAAGCTCGTCGTATTGCAGATTACACTGTCTTTATGAATGAGGGCCGCGTTGTAGAGTGGGGACCTACAGAGGAGTTATTCTCTAATCCACAACAAGAATTAACCCGTGATTATTTGGCTTTTGGTGGATAATCTTGAAACTTTTATATTTCTATAAAATCTAAAGATAAAATTTCTATAAACTGTTGACATATTTCGTTTAAAATTGTATATTATAGGTGACATACTGGCGTGTCGTTAAGGGACTGTGAGAGAGTTAAGCCAGACTGACATATGATATAGTTCGAGAGTAACTATATACATAAAAAGGCGTACTGCTGAGAGACGAGAGAAGGGCGGTATGCCTTTTTTGTATGTAAAATACGAGTTAGCCTGTTTCTTTATAATCTAATAAGCAATGTAAAATATAAATATTATAAATATAAATTTTTATTAAAATAATGATGGTTGCGAGTTTAAAATATAGACTAAGACCTCCTTATGTAATACAATGTATTACATAAGGAGGTGCTTTTATATGGCAAATATTTCAGTCCGTTTAAATGAACAAGAAGAAGAGTTATTTAAAACCTATGCTGAGTTTATGGATGAAACACTTTCTACCCTCTTTAAGAAGGCTTTACTAGAAAAGATTGAAGATGAATTTGATCTTAAGGTAGGTCAAAAAGCATTAGCAGAATACGAGCAAGATCCTGTTACTTATTCTGTAGCGGAAATGCGTGCAAAATATGGCTTATAAACTTGAGTTTTCTAAACGGTTTGATAAGCAATTTTCTAAACTCGATAAATCAACGCAACGCTATCTTTTTAATTGGCTCATAAAGAATGTAGATAATGTAGAAAACCCTAGGTACTCAGGGAAATCATTGACGGGTAATAAGACCGGGCTTTGGCGTTATCACATTGGTAATTATAGAGTCATTGCTGATATTAATGACCATAGATGCGTTATTTTAGCATTAGAAGTGGGGCATCGAAAAGATATTTACAAATAGAGGATATACCATGAAATACTTACGTCGTGAACTTAATCAAGTAGAAAAAGAATACTTAAAACAATTTGGACAAGACTCGTTGAACCGTGTCGTTCTCCACGATCCAAATACAAAGGATAAACAAGAAGTACAAGACACCATTGATATCCTAAAAGAAGCTATGTCAAAAAATAAACCTCTAGAACAAGTTCCAGAAGATATGTGGAAGCTTATTGAGTTTTAAGTATCGAATGAATCCTATTGTAGGAATGGCCGTTAATCCAGAGCAAACAAGGGTAATTTATTCCCTGCATACAGCACACTAAAAATAAAAAGGCACATTGTTTTATGCACAGACCATCTATGAATGAATTATTTAAGATGGTAGTTAAAACAATGTGCCTTTATTATGTATTTTTTGTTATGGGTTATAGGTTATAGGTTATAGAGTTCAGGTTTTCGATCTCTAAAGATATTAATCTTGTTACGGATATCTTCGACTACGGTGAGGTCGATATCTACGGAGGCAATGCCTTCGTTAGTGTCCATCTCGAGCAGGTTTGTACCCCATGGATCATAAACTGCGGAGTGGCCTGTGCTCTGAACGCGTCCAATAGTACCGCATCCGTTGACCGCGCAAAGGAATAATTGGTTTTCAATAGCTCGTACTTCATTTAATACTTGCCAGTGACGCAAACGCATCGTAGGCCATTGAGCAGGAACAAATAATAATTCTGTACCTGGTAATGCAGCCATTCTCACCAGCTCAGGGAAACGAATGTCGTAACAGATGACCGTGCTACAAGGAATCCCGTCCAGTTCAAAATGTGTGGTATGAGTACCGCTAGCAAAGTATTTATCTTCTTTAGCGGGGCTAAAACCGTGCATTTTGGAATATTCACCTACGAGGGCACCTTCACGGTTGTAAGCATAAGAGGTATTGAACACTAAATCATCTTTTGCCACAGCTACAGAGCCGCCTACGATATTCACCTTGTGCTCTTTTGCAAAGGTACTGAGCAATGATTTTGTTCTTTCTCCATTTCTGTCGGCAATCGTAATTAAATCATCAGATGGATGAAAGCCTGTATTCCAAGTTTCAGGTAAAACAATAATATCAGGATTTTCTGTAAGTGATTGAGTGAGTAACTCTTGGACGCGATTGTAGTTGTATTCTACGTCATTTACGTGAACGTCCATTTGTATGAGGGTTAAGCGTTTTTTCATGGCAAATCCTTTGTCAATTAGAAGCATATAATTTTAGTGATTTGTATTATAATTAGAATATTAAAGCATTCTATTCTAGATTACAACATAAAGTATAGTTAAAGGTGTTTTACATGATATATCTCTTTAGGTTATAAATCATCTGTTTTCGCTATACGTATATGGGGTGGAGTTTTTACTATTCTTCATAGAAATGTTATAATATTCTGTATATAATTGTGTTCTGATAGAGGAGGACCTATGAAACGGATTCCGTTAGTAACACTATTAGTTGTGGCATTGGCAATGCTTGTGGCAGGCTGTGGATTACTTTCACAAAAAACAGAGCCTACTAGCTCATCGCCACCTGTAAAAGAAGTAAAAGAAGTTAAGATGGTACATCCATCGGGCATTCCTGTCCTTATGTATCATAAAATCGGCGACGATAAAGATAATGATGCGGTTATTCGTGAGGATCTATTCAGAGAGCAAATGAAGTTCCTCAAGGATAATGGCTATAATCCATTGACGATGGACCAATTGTATGAATACGTTGTAAATGGTGCTGCAGTACCTGAAAAGCCAGTTGTTTTAACCTTTGATGACGGTTATGCAGATACATATACAATCGTATATCCACTCATGAAAGAATATGGATTCCCGGCCACTGTATTTATCAACCCTGGCGATATTGGAACCCGTTTAACTTGGGATCAAGTGCGTGAAATGCACAAAAATGGCATCACTATTTCTAACCATGGTTTCCAACATGTAGAAATGGGCCAATTATCCGAAGAGAAACAAATTGAAAATATCAAAAAGGCTCAAGAAGCACTGGCTAAAGAAGTGGGCATCAAGGATAATCCTTGGTTCTGCTATCCATATGGAGATAAAAATGAATTCACCGATTCAGCTTCTAAAAAGGCTGGTATAAAAATGGGGATGGCCATGAAATCTGGCTGGGCTCATACCGGTGATAATCCATATAATATTTTGCGTGTTTGGGTAGGTAATGCGGTAGATATCAAGCATTTTGAAGAACGCATTAGCACCGAGCATTTCACTGATTTATAAGGAGAAATACATTGTTCAAAAAGAATTGGGTAAAGTTCATCATTATGGTGTTCTTATTTACCGTTGTAACCTCACCATTCGTGGTGCTCTTTGGACCATTTAATAATGTAAAGCGTGCCGTTATTGGTGCGATCTTACAATCTCGTCATCCTCATTACATTACGTGGCTGTTCAATGAAGAAGAATTGCAATCTATCTTGGGGACTGTTGGGGTTGTTAAAAGCCAAGATTTGTTCAAGTTTAATGCGCGTGAAGACAAGTCTTTGAACCTTGAAAAAATCCAGTCTGCTCGTTATGTAGGCTATATTTTAGAAATTCCAGACCCTCGCCGTATTCAAGTAGGTACAGCAGCTAACATTCAAGAAAAAGGCGATACTACAAGTAATATTGCTAAAATGAATAATGCGGTAGCTGCTATTAACGGCGGTGGTTTCCATGATCCAAATGGTACTGGTACAGGTCGTTTACCGTATGGCTTTATCTTGCATGAAGGGGAGTACATTATCGGTAAGGATGTAGGCCCTGATGAAGATGTAGACTTTGTAGGTTTCTCTAAATCCGGTAACCTTATTGCTGGTAACTATGATAAAACTCAACTAACTGACATGAAAGCCATGGAAGGGATTACCTTTGGTCCACCTCTTATCGTCGATGGTAAGAAGATGATTACTGAAGGTGATGGTGGTTGGGGCGTAGGCCCACGTACTGCTATCGGTCAAAAGAAAGACGGTACAGTACTATTCCTCGTAATCGATGGTCGTCAACCGGGTTACTCTATTGGTGCTACCTTGCGTGACGTACAAGATATTCTCTTTGAAAAAGGTTGCTACATTGCAGCGAATTTAGATGGTGGTTCCAGTTCTACCTTATACCTCAATGGTAAAGTTGTGAACAAACCAGCCGATTTGTTAGGGGAACGCATGATCCCAACGGCGTTTATCGTGAAATAGGAGGACAAATGAAACCTTTTACGCGTGTACTGAGCGCCTTTGCGGTAGGTATTCTTCTGCAAGGTGGTATATACTTATACCTTGATCAATATATGTTTGCACCGACTACGGAATTTAACGTAGCAGGTGCATCAAAAGATGATACTAAAAACTTCCCTGATGTAAAGGAAGGCACTAAATATGTATCCTATGACCGTCAATTCATGGCGGTTGTTACAGAAAATTCTTTAAAAATCTACAAGGCTAATGAAAGTAAGCCTACCACGATAGATTTGAAAGGTCGTTCTATTAGTTACTTCAACTGGATGCCAGACCGTAACTATGCCATCATGGGCTTATATGACTCTCGCGATGTTGTTATGGCTCGCCTCAATGCAGATGATCCAGAACACGAAGTAGATACTAAGCTTGAAGATTTACCGAAAGGTAGTAAAATCGTAGATGCTGCGTATTCTGAAGCGACAAACGTAGTGTATATGAAGGTAAAAGTTCAAGAACATGTATATCGTATTTATCGTACCGATGCTAACTACGATACGCGTCGCGTATACATGCAAGCTACGGATATCGGTCATATCGGCGTCTTCTACGATGAAGATAACTTCTTCTACGATAATGTTAAAACTGGCGATATCTTTATGTTTAATGGTATCGAAGGTGGCTGGCGTGTTATCAACCCACCAGGGCGTTTCCGCTTAATTGGTGTTGATACAGATAAGACAATCTACATTGCTCGTGTTGATGAGGACAATAATGCATTGACTGTTTATACCGGCAAATTAGGTGTAGGTTTCAAACCAGTTTACAAATACAATCATCCTACTACTTTCAATGAATTAAAATTGTCTGAAGTAAAAGACATCATCAAGAATGGTAGTGAAGAAACTAAAAAGGTGACAGAAGACGACACATCTTCTAAATCATCTGACACTAGTGATAGTAAAAAGAAATCTTAAGAAAAAGCCTTTATAATGCTTCATTATAAAGGCTTTATTCCTATTATAGTATGTACCATAAGGATATCTATGAATATATTATTTGTACGCCTTAGTTACATTGGGGATATACTGCATGCTACACCTGCGGCGCGCTGGATCAAAGAACAGTATCCAGATGCCAAGCTACATTGGATTGTAACGCCTAGCATGGTAGAGCTGTTAGAAGGAAACCCCTATGTAGATGAAATTATCCCTTGGGAACGGGATGAATACGAGGCACATTCTAAAAAACTGCATATCCCGACGATGTGGCGCATGTGGTGGGAATTGAAGGCTAAGTTAGAGCCCTACAAATTTGATGTAGCAGTTGATGTGCAAGGTCGACTGATAACCGGTCTTGTTCTATTGGCTTCTGGTGCGCCTATTCGCTTAGGACTAGGTGGTACAAAAGAGTTAAATTGGCTGTTTACAAACTTTAAAACAAAGCCAAGTACAGACCATGTAATTAAGCGATATGTAGAGGTGGCACAACTTTTAAAAGAGGCTGTTGATAAGCAAGTTGATTTAGATACACCTCTTAAATCTGTTGATAGTGCTCTGGAACATAAAACATTAAATAGCGGTAGTGCTAAGAAACTGTATCATATGGATTTCTATGTACCATCGAAGCTACATGCTTGGGCAGAAGAAAAGTGGGAAACCATTGATAATCATACGTCTTTAAATCGTGGAGCAGTAGAAAAACCTCTCCGTATGGGACTGGTCTTGGGGACGTCTTGGGCGACGAAAGAATGGCCACAGGAGAAATGGTATTCCCTTATTAAATCCCTTCAGTACAGAGCAAATTTTGTTTGTTTAGGGGGGCCTAAAGAGGCTACTCAATATAAACCGTTGATGGATACCTTGGCAGCAGAGAGCATTGATAATATCATGCTGAATATGCTAGGTAAAACGACACTTCAAGAGGTAGGTGCCTTAATTGAAAGCTGCGACGTAATAGTTACAGCTGATACAGGTTCATTACACATTGCGTTGGCTCTGAATAAACCTGTAGTAGCACTATTTGGTCCTACAGATCCAAAACTGTGGGGACCGCTGACGGGTAATTTTAAAGTACTAGTAAATGATGAATTAGATTGTTTGGGTTGTCGTAAACGACGCTGTCCTAAGCCCGCCCAATATTGTATGTCTGGCATTGAACCAGTACGTGTTAAAAAGGCAATTTTCGAGTTGATAGGAGATAGAAATGGCAAAGTTTAAAATTCAAAAAGGTTTATCCGATGCGGATATGTTGAAAAACTTTAAAGATACAGATAATTTTGAAGATACTATGCTTGATATGGAACGGGCAGCTAAAAAGCCTGTAGTTCATCAAAGTCCAAAGCAAAAGGAAGATGCTTTTTATCGTGAGTTCTTAACTGAAAAAGTGGAGACTATGATTGGTAAAATGCTTCTCGACATCAAGATGGAGTACTTCAAAGAAGGCGAAGGTGCTTTCTCTATTCAAGTTAAAAGAGATGGTAAGAATATCGTTCTTGAAACGGCTCCTAAAAAGGTTAAACCTGAAAAATAATTTGTATAATAAAGAATATTAAAAATTAAGAATAAACCTGAACCTGTCCATAAATGGACAGGTTCTTTTGTATATTTATGTAATTGTTGTAGTGGGGTGTATTATCAATAAAATTGATAAGCTTATAAGTGTACCGATGTTTATCGAATTACTACATTTATAAATACCGATATAGTTTGACAGCTTTTTAATAATAACTAAAAATTATTACGGTATAATTTTTGGTTTCTCATTAAAAAGAGCAATTACAGAGAAATAGATTTGATTAAACATACACGCTAAACTCTAGCTCTTCTGTAGTTTTTTGTGATTTTCATCACGAAAAAATCATCTTTAGGCACATGAATTTATGAGTAAATAGCATAATATAGTTGTTGACAAAGAATTTTATAAGTAGTCTAATATAAGTATGTCTTAACGATTTATAGAGTGTTTGGCTTGTGTGAGCAGACATCAAAAAAATCGTAAAAAAATAGGTATGAGATAGTTGTTTGATGTATGTATAAATTTACATACACAGACTATTTCGATTTGGAGGATTAACATGGCTAAAAAATTAAGAATTTGCGAAACCGTTCTTCGCGACGGTCATCAATCTATTTTGGCAACACGCATGCGTTATGAGCAAATGGAACCAGTACTTGGTCTTTTAGACGAAATCGGTTACGAAGCTCTTGAGTGTTGGGGCGGCGCTACTTATGATAGCTGTCTTCGTTTCTTGAATGAAGATCCATGGGAACGCCTTCGCAAATTGAAATCCAATTTGAAAAACACTCCATTACAAATGTTACTTCGTGGTCAAAACTTATTGGGCTACAAACACTACTCTGATGATGTAGTAGAAGCATTCTGTAGTGCAGCTGTTAAAAACGGTATTGACCGTATCCGTATCTTCGACGCATTGAATGACCCACGCAACATGGAAGCTGCTATTAAGTACTCCAAAAAAGCTGGTGCACACGTTCAATCCGCTATGGTATACACAATTTCTCCAGTTCACACAACTGAAAGCTTCTTGAAAGTAGCTGAAACTTTGGTAGAAATGGGTACTGATTCCCTTTGTATCAAAGATATGTCCGGTTTGTTGGGCCCTGCTGATGCATATGATTTGGTTTCCACTTTCAAAAACCGTTTCGGCGAATTGCCAATCGACTTGCACAGCCATTTCACTTGCGGTCTTGCAAGCACTACATACTGGGAAGCTGCTAAAGCTGGCGTAGATATCATCGATACTGCTATCTCCCCATTCGCTCATGCAACTAGCCAACCAGCTACTGAAACTATGATCGAAATGTTCAAAGGTACTGAATATGATCTTGGTCTTGACCTTGATAAATTCATTCCATTAGTTGACCACTTCCGTAAAGTTAAACAACAAATCGCTGAAGAATTTAACTTGAAACCAGCTAGTGATGTAATCCCAGCAGTTCGTCGTTACCAAATTCCTGGCGGTATGTTGTCCAATACTCAAAACCAATTGAACGAAATGGGTATGGGCGATCGTTTCTTCGACGTTATGGATGAAATGCCACGCGTACGTGCTGACTTGGGTTATCCTCCATTGGTAACTCCAACTTCTCAAATCGTTGGTACAATGGCTATGATGAACGTTATGATGGGCGACCGTTATAAAATGGTTCCTAACGAAGTTAAAGACCTTGTACGCGGTAAATACGGTGCGTTGCCTGGTACTATTTCTGACGAAATCCGTCAAACTATCATTGGTGATGAACAACCTATCACTTGCCGTCCAGCAGATCTTATCGAACCTGAATTGGAAGGTTACCGTCAAGATTTAGCTACAAAAGGCTACAATGGTATCACTGACGAAGACGTATTGACTTACGCTATGTTCCCAGAAGTTGCTATTAACTTCTTCGAAGCTAACCGTCGTTAATCCAAACTCTAAAAGAGGATTCTTAGGAATCCTCTTTTTTTGCGTTTAAATTTAGGAATCTTATTTTTGCGTTTAGATTTATAAAGTGAAGAATTTCAATAGTTGTTTTATATTTTATAATTTAGAGTTTTTATAAAAAGTACAGAGAATATTCTATTAATTGTACTTAATTTTCAAGTTCTTAATATAAGTAAATACTGAGATTTAGGATGACACAAGATACCCGGATGCGTGTGAAAATATATACTATGTGAAAAATATTAGATACTAAAAGGGGCGAGGAACCCTTGTATAATCTACCAATTATAAACTGACGATGAAAGAAATGTGAAAATTATATTGTATTTTTGCCTATTTTACTTGCTTTAACTGTTAAAAATAGCGTAAACTATAAGAAGTATCTACTATTTATGATATTGAGGTAACCCTGTGAATTTACAAATACGGATTTGGATATCCAATGTTGTGCTCTTTGTTGTACCTATCTTAATAGCAATAATCTTATTCTTGCTATATTTTACAGGTTTGCGCATATTGGCTAATGCCGGTTACTATTTGCGTATTGAGCAGGAACAACAGTTTAAAAGTGTCAGTCGAATCACTGAGACAATTACCTTTTATGGGTTGGAAAACAATTTAATAGATAGCTTGGTCAAACCTAGCTATAGTCTACTCGATCCAAAGGAAGTATATGTAGAGGTACTAGATCAAGGGAACATGGTGTATAGCTATGGTAATCCACAAATCTATAGTGCATCTGCTATCGTTGGTCTTATTGATGTAAACCCTGAATTACAGGGCATTGTATATCAGTCCAATAATACTTTCGTCTATGAAATGCGAAAATACGATGGGCGTCATGCCTACGTATATCATATTGCTATTAAGCGTGCTACCCATGGTAGTGATAGCTTGATGGAATCTGTATCCTTCTATATTATTGTAGTTGCTATATTGCTCTTTATTGTTACATTCTTTGCAATCAACCGATTTGTTACTCGGTTTATCATGATTCACGTTAAGAATATGACAAAATCATTAGAAATGGCAAATCGTCAGATCGAAATGGAACAAGAGCAGCAAAAAGAATTGCTCGCTGGTATATCCCATGATATACGAACGCCATTGACTGCAATTAAAGCTTATGCAGAAGGTGTTCGTGATGGTATTGCACCAACAGAAGAGCAACAAAAACGATACATGGGTATCATTTTGAAGCGCGCCAATGATTTAGACTCGATGTTAGAGGAATTATTCCTCATTACTACATTGAACTACAAAAAAGAATCTCGACCATCTGAACGAATTGAACTAGGTCAGTATGTGCGGGACTTTGTAGAGGATCATTTAGCTCCGTATCAATCGAGAGGCCTTGAAATTAAGGCTCGCATTGCTACGGAAACTGCTTTCATCAATGCAAACCCACAATTATTACAACGTGTGTTACAAAATGTGTTGAATAATAGTGCTAAATACAAAATGGCTGATCTAGGGCATTGTATTATTGATGTAACTAGTGATGATGATTTTGTATACTGTGTCATCAGTGATGATGGTCCAGGGGTACCACCAGAATCTTTAGAACGTCTGATGCGCCCGTTCTACCGTGTAGATTCGTCTCGTACGAACCCGCAAGAAGGTAGTGGTCTAGGATTATCTATTATTCGTCGAATTATGGAAATCTTTGAAGGCCGAGTTGTGATTGAAAATGTAAGACCACATGGTCTACGTATTATATTAGAATTTCCTAAACAAGGAGAAGAATCATGAGTGAACATATCTTAATTATTGAAGACGATTTGGATATTGCCAATATTGAACGTGATTATTTAATGGTGGCAGGCTACGATGTAACTATTATGACTAATGGTACAGATGGTATTGAAGCAGCTTTGAATACTCCTGTAGATCTTATCATCCTTGATGTTATGTTGCCAGAAATGGATGGCTTTGAAGTTTGCCGTCAAATTCGTGACAAAGTTCGCGTGCCAATCGTTATGGTAACTGCTCGTCTTGATGATATCGACAAAATCCGTGGCTTAGGAGTAGGCGCCGATGACTATATTGAAAAACCATTCTCTCCATCTGTATTGATTGCAAAGATCAAAGCTATGTTGGCGCAATATAAACGTTTAACAGAGCGCGATGCAATGGAAACTAATGCAATTCAATCCGGTGAAATTCGCCTTGATCCTAAGATGATGAAAGTATGGGTGAACGAAAAAGAAGTTCATCTTAAAAAGAAAGAATTCCAATTATTAGAATTCTTGATGCGTAACCGCGATATCGTATTCAGCAAAGAAGAATTATATTCTCGCGTATGGGGCCTTGATTCCTATGGTGACTATGCTACGGTAGCGGTACACATCAATCGTTTACGTGAAGAAATTGAAGATAATCCATCCGATAGTAAGCATATTATTACAGTTTGGGGGGTAGGTTATAAATTTGTTTAATAACCGAAATGGGTATTCACATTATACTCACGTTATTCGTGGCTGTTGATTAAATATGAGTTTGTAGAGAAATTATTATATAGATATAATCAAAGATTTAAAAATTGTTTATATACTTCCTTTGATAGTTTAGATATTCCATGTATACTTATTTAGGTAAGGCTGAATTGATTCTAGATAAGTAAAAACTAAACTTCTCTCTCTTAATAAGTTCTCTCTCAAGCTTATCTAGAACATATATACTCTCTCTCTCAACAGTCCTTACACTCTCAAACTATATGCATAAAGGGCATTCGTTAGCGACGGCTAGTGAATGCCCTTTATGTTTTTTTGAGTATGTTAAATTGTTAGCTTGCATTGTGAATGCTAGAGGACTATAATAGGTTCATCAAAATCAATTTTATAAAATTGATTCTTGAGATACTCTGTAAAATAATGTAAGACAATAGAAAAAGGAGATACATGGAATTTTCAAAATATAAGAAAACCGTCATTGCTTGTATCCTTGCTTTGGGCATTGGTGTAGGCGGTGGCTATTATTTCTTTGGTAGCCCTGCTGGTACACAACAAACGACGGTAAGAGAACAAACAAAACAAACTAAACCAATTACTGAAACCCGCAATACTTACGTAGTGCAAGCCGTTAAAGAATCTGGTCCAGCGGTGGTAGGGATTACTACAAAGGTGTTCCAAAAGGATATCTTTAACCGTACCATCTATGCTGGTGAAGGTGTTGGATCTGGTGTACTTATAGATAATGAAGGACATATTGTAACGAATAACCATGTTGTAGCAGGTGCTAAAAATGGTGAAGTTACCGTATCATTATCTGACGGCTCTACTGTAACAGGCACCGTTATTGGTACTGACTCACAAACAGATTTGGCTGTTGTTAAAATTAAACCTCCTAAAGATATTAAGCCAATTAAAATCGGTGACTCTGATTCAGTACAAGTTGGTGAGCCTGCTATTGCTATTGGTAATCCATTGGGGCTTGAATTTAAAGGTTCTGTTACATCTGGCGTTATCAGTGCTTTAGCACGTACTATCGATGAACAAGGTCAACGTTTCCCATTGATTCAAACTGATGCAGCGATCAACCCAGGTAACTCTGGTGGTGCTCTCATCAATGCGGATGGTGAATTAATCGGTATTAATAGCTCTAAAATTTCAAAAGAAGGTATTGAAGGCATGGGCTTTGCCATTCCGATTAACTCTGCTATGACTATTGTTGATTCTATCATTAAAAATGGTAAGGTAGTCCGTCCGTACATTGGTGTATGGGCTGTGGATCGTCAAACAGCAGCGCGCAATAATGTGAGCTATGAAGGGGAAGGTCTTCTTATTGTACAATTAGACTCTACAGGCCCTGCAGCACAAGCCGGCTTAGTAGAAGGTGATACAATTGCTCAAGTTGATGGTAAAGATATTACTACATTAGTTGAATTAAAAGAGCAAATTGATGCTAAGAAACCTGGTGATACAATTTTGGTATCCTATACTCATAATGGGAAAATGAAGAGCACACAAGTTAAATTAGGACAAGCCGCTTCTAAATAAGCAAATTCTATTT
>NZ_CAKPTN010000016.1 GCF_934190855.1 uncultured Veillonella sp.
AGATTAAGTGATGATATGTATGCTGTTTTTAAAAATATAACACGAGCTACTTATGTTGAGTTAAATGATATATTAGACTGGCATAAATTAGATCATACTGATAAATCAAGGAGAATTATTAATAAAGATACATTTAATTGTGGTCGTATTTTAGATGTAAAAGAATTAGGTTGTGATAAAGTTAAAATTCATAAAGATAACTGTAATGTTGGTGTTGCGCAAGGGACACCTATTAGTGCTGTATTATCAAATATATACATGATTCATTTTGATAAAAGGCTAACTGAAATAGCAAGATCAGTAAGTGGATTTTATCAGAGATATAGTGATGATTTTATTTTTATTTTCTCTGACGATGGAAATCAGTGTGGGATTGAAGATATTATAAGTCGGATTCGTGAATGTGTAGATAATGCTGAGGGTCTAATTCTTAAAGATGAAAAAAGACAAATTTTTGAAATCTCTGATAATGTTGTAACTAATATTACTGACAGTTTTCTAGTGGAATCAAACTCTCATACACATAATCATGAGAGTACTTTAATTAATTATTTAGGGTTTAGTTTTGATGGAGTGCGAATATCGGTACGAGCTAAAACTTTGTCACGCTACTTTAGCAAAATGACTATTTCAGCTCATGCTATTTCTCGACAAAATGGTGTTACACATCCTAAACGGGCTAAAAGCGTAAGCAAAAGAATTCCTTTATATAAGGTATTTGATAGATTTACATATAAAGGAACAAAATCATATAGGCGCAGACATAGTCAAAAAAAACATGTGAGTATTATTACCTGTAATAATGGTAATTTTCACGATTATATATCACATGCACAGAATATTTTTAGGGAGGATACACATATTTCACATGTGACTCAAAAATCTATTGTTTATTTAAGACGACGACTTCGTAAAAAACTTAATAAACCAAATGATTAGATTTATGATATTAAAAAGTACTACCTTAGAACAAAGTTTTGAACTGCACCTCCAAAAATTGTGTCCAATTTTTGGGGTGCAGTTCACTTTTGTTATAGGATTTTATTTATAGTATTATCTTAATTTCACACAAATATTTTCATAATAAGCATGGAAATCAATGCATTTACAATACTGATTGTCATAAGCATTGGCCAGTATTTTTTAGGTACTTCAACTACACCTAAGAGACGGCCCATATATTGAATTTGGGAGCCCATCAAGAGAAGTGCTGGAGCCAAAATAGTTACTTGTATCATATCAAGCGTATTGTTGGACAGTAAGTTAACTGCAACGCCAATACCAGCAGAGTAAGATAACCAAGCTGTTAACAAGATTGTTACGCTTTCACCTGGAAGTCCAAATAGTGCCATTGCAGGGGCAAATAGGTTACCTAAAAATGCCATGATACCCAAGATACGTAATAGTTCGGCAAGTGTATATGCCATCAATACATTAGGTAATAAGTTTTGAGTGGCTAATGTAAAGCCTTTTCGTGCACCACGAATAAATATATCAAATGGATTGTTCGTTTCTTTATTGTTGCTCATCTTTGAAATCCCCCTTGAATACTGTATTAAGCGCGATTCGACATACGACACCACCGAAGAATTTCATAACAAATACTACGATAAGTGGTAGAATAATTGGCACTGTTAAGTACGCAAATATAGCAGATCCAATGGCTACGTAGTTGTTAATCATACCTGCACCGCTATATTGCCATGCTGTCATGATTGTTAATTCTTTGCGGTTAACTAGATTGTTGTCGTAAAGGTCTTTGGTAATCGCTGCACCTGCATCTGTACTTTGTAAGTCAGTAATCATTGCAAGGCCAGTTAATCCAGGGATACCTAAGATAGGTTTCAATAATGGCGTCATTAATTTATGGGCTGCGCGAATTGCACCATAGTGCTCTAAAATTTCAAGCACGCCTAAGGCTAGCATAACTGTTGGAGCTAAGCTCAAAGCAAAGAGGAAACCTGCACGAGCACTGACACCACCTTCACCGATAAAGGTGTTTTTTGCAGGATGGGCCATGGTACCAAATTTACCAGAAACAGTCGCGAAGTCTAATGCAGAGAGCCATTTGAAGCCTTCCACATTGTTAAGTAATCCTGAGAAGAATAAGATTGCTACAGCTAATGCGATATAGCAACCGATGGTTACCTTCTTGGTGAATTGAGTATAGTTTTTCTCATTGTTAGGGTCACTCATGATTTTCAACCTCCTACATAAAACACTTAGAGTTATATGACTATAAGTATATAGTAGAAATAATATGTCGCGCAAGAGTGTTATTTACAAAAGTTATATATATCATTAAAAATTTTTATTATAACTGAGTTGAATGCAGATATTTGTGTAGTATAATTAATATATTAAATAGTATTCTATAGAACGAGGTATCAGCGATGAGTGAAGTGTTAAATTTCTATAATTATTTACATACAATTCCTGAAGAAGGCTTCCAAGAGTTTAAAACTTCTGCTTTTTTAGCAGAAAAGCTGGAAAGTTATGGATATGATGTAACACGCAATGTAGGTGGAGAGACAGGTATTATTGGTATTTATGATAGTGGTAATCCTGGTCCTGTAGTGGCTCTTCGTGCTGACATGGATGCACTCGGTCATATCATAGATGGACAGCATGTATCTCGTCATACTTGTGGACATGACGGACATATGTCTATGTTGTTAGCTGCAGCGCAAATTATTAAAGAACAGCAATTGGTAAAACGTGGTAAGTTAAAGATTTTATTCCAACCAGCTGAGGAGCTTGGTTCTGGTGCAACTAGTATGATTAAAGGTGGCGCCATTGATGATGTAGAATATATCTTTGGTGCCCATGTACGTCCATTTGAAGAGGCCGAAAATGGACAGGCTAGTCCAGCCATTCATTATGCATCCTCCTGTCGTATGGTTATTGCCTTTCATGGTAAACCCGCCCATGGTGCACGTCCGCATTTAGGGATTAATGCTTTGGATGCGGCGGTTCAAGCGGTTAATGCAGTTAATGCCATCCATTTGAAACCGACTGATAATTATAGTGTTAAAGCAACTCGGTTCCTTTGTGATTCTGGTGTAACAAATGCAATTCCTGCTAAAGCTGTTGTTACATGGGACTTGCGTGCTCAATATAATAAAACGATGGACGAGCTTTGTTCTAAATTTTTACCTGCTATTGAAGGCGCAGCTGCCTCTATTGGTGCAAGTATTGAGGTTTTGGATTCATTCCGGATTCCTGCAGCAGAGCTAAATGATGAGGCTACGGCTTTATTGGCCGAGTCTATCTCTGCTATTCTTGGTGAAAGTAATTGCGTTGATCCAATCTATACACCAGGCGGTGAAGACTTTTTCTTCTATACCGTAGAAAAACCAAGTCTCAAAGCTGGATTTTTTGGCCTTGGTTGTAATTTGCGACCAGGTTTGCATCATCCTGATATGAGCTTTGATACTAGCGCTTTAGAAAATGGTGTTTCTATTTGGCTTAACTTAGTAGAACGATTATTAGGTGAATAATGTTTTTTAGAACCATTAACATGATTAGATAGATTCTGTCGTGCTAATGGTTCTATTTTTATTTAATAAATTTTATTTCTTATCTCCGTATCTATGCATCTTAGTTATTTTTAAATTTTTCATGAATGTGTTATTGTTATATTTGTAATGAGTTAAATGCACTTTATACCGTTAAGAGGCCTAATGTGTAATTAAACACATTAGGCATATTGTTATTAGTTTTAATAGAATAGTGAAATGTATTAGCCCACAGCGTGCTAGTGCGTTTCTTTGGATATGAATATGGTTCAATCAATAGAGCGTGGTATTGAGATACTCAAGTTATTAGAGGCGGGCCCGCTTGGTGTGACCGAGTTGGCGAATGCGACGGCGTTGCCGAAGACTACGGTTCATCGGTTGCTCAAGACCTTTGAGGCTCATCATTGGGTTGAGTTCAATGGGGCCAAGAAGTATCAGTTGTCTTGGGGTGTTTTGCCTATGGCAAAGTCCTTCCTTACGTCTTTGGATGTGCGTGCCATTGCGCAGCCGTATATGGTGGCTATCCGCGATCATTTGCAGCAGTCCGTGAATTTGTTCTTGGCGCAGGGCGATTATCGTATTTGCATCGAGCGTGTTGCGGCGGACAAGCCATTGCGTCATGACATCAAGATTGGTACGGTGTACCCTATCTTTAAAGGAGCAGCAGGCAAGATTTTCGGGGCCTATCTAGGGGACTTCAAGGATACTGATATGAGTGCTAGTGAAAGCGTCCAAATTCGTCATGATGGGTATGTGGTAACACGAGGCAGTCGTGTACCTGATGCGGCATCCATCGCAGTGCCTATTTTCTCCTTTGGCAATAAGCTAGAGGCGGTGATGACCATCTCTGGGCCGATAGGGGACTACACGGAAGAGCGCGTCAAAGAGTATCTATCTGTCATGATGGCATTAGGTCAAACCATTTCTAAACAAATGGGAGCGACCTTATAAATTTATTTTTTACCCATTATATGGAATAGAGTTCCATTATACGGAACAAGTATATAAATTTATGTTTTGATAGTGTGTATATAGGAGGTAGAAATGAGTCAGCTTTTACAAGAAATTGAAGCATTAAGACAGCCCATGAAGGAGTTGAACGATTTCATTTTCGATCATCCTGAGCTGGGGAACGAAGAGTTCCAAGCCCATGAGTTGTTGACGAATTTGTTGGAGAAGGAAGGTTTCACCGTAGACCGCGAGGTGAGTGGCCTTAAGACAGCCTTTAGAGCAGTGTACCACGTTAATGGTGGCGGTCCTAAAATCGGCTTACTTTGCGAGTACGATGCCCTTGAAGGTTTGGGTCATGCGTGTGGTCATAACTTACAAGGTCCATCCATTTGCACGGCGACGATTGCTTTAAAACGTACGTTGCAAACACCTTGCACGCTAGTTGTATACGGTACGCCTGCAGAAGAAACGGCTAGCGGCAAGCTCGTTATGGCTCGCGAAGGCGTGTTTGACGATTTA
This sequence comes from uncultured Veillonella sp., assembly GCF_934190855.1. Lineage (GTDB taxonomy): Bacteria > Bacillota > Negativicutes > Veillonellales > Veillonellaceae > Veillonella. Next base: position 4,989 of record NZ_CAKPTN010000016.1, read on the forward strand.
GACCTTGCTTTCATGATGCACGGCAGCGATACGACGACGGTAGACGGCAAGTCCTTGGCGTTAAATCTTGTGAATATCAAGTTCCACGGCAAGTCTGCTCACGCCGCGATTGCTCCAGAGAAGGGCATCAGCGCGCTAGATGCGGTGTTGTTGTTCTTCAACGGCATGGAATACTTGCGCGAGCATGTGCCGACTGAGGTGCGCATGCACGGTATCATCACTGACGGCGGCAAGGCGGCGAACATCGTTCCAGATTATGCGTGTACGCAATGGTATATTCGTTCTTCCAGTCGCATTCGTCTCGACGAGGTTGTGGCTCGTGTGAAAGACGTGGCTCAAGGTGCGGCGTTACAGGTGGGCGCTACCATGGAATGGGAAGAGGTTAAGGCGTACGACAACAAAGTCAATGTACAAACCTTGAACGATATACTTTTAAAAAATGCAGAAAAAGTAGGGGCCCCAGAGATTTCTGAGCCTCGCAAGGTGACGGGATCCACCGATTTCTCTAGCGTGACGTTCCGCGTACCAGGCGCTTGTTTGCGCGTGAAATTCGTAGGTAAGGGGGTCACTAGTCATTCTCAGGAATGGTTAGACAATGGTAAAAGCCAGCTCGCTGAGGACGCTATCATGTACGGCGCGAAGGGCATTGCTTTATCTGTTGAGGAAATCCTTGAAACGCCGGGCTTGTTAGAGAAAATCAAAGAGGATTTCAAACAAGCGAAGGAAACGTTCTAAGTATTGTGTTGTAAATGGAGGGACACTGTATGAATTTGTTAGTTTGTTTATTGGTCATCGCCATTACGGGGACGCTTGTTATTAAGAAGTTTAAAGCGCAAACTGTATTGTTGTTAGGCGGTCTTATTATGATGTTCGCAGCGTACTTGTTAGGCTACACAACATCTTTCGTAGAAGCGAAGAAGTCCACAGGCGTTCTTTTCTTTGATGCTTTTGAGTTCATTAACATTACGACTGCTAAAGATGCGGCAAACCTTGGTCTCATGATCATGACTTGTACTGGTTTCGCGAAGTACATGGACCACATCGGTGCCAGCTCTCGTCTCGTTGTAACGGCTATTAAACCGCTTGGTAAAATGAAATCTGCATACCTAGTAATGTCGCTTACATTTATTCTAAATATGTTCATGTCTCTAGTAATTCCAAGTGCGTCTGGCCTTGCGATGCTCATGATGGTGACAATCTTCCCAATCCTTGTACGCTTAGGTGTTAGCCCTGTCGGTGCTGCGGCGGCTGTTGCGACAGGTCACTTGCTCGACATCGGTCCTGCCTCTGCAACGACGTTGCTCGTATCCAAAACAGTGAACATGCCTATTCATGAGTACTTCGTTGGGTACCAGTTGAAAGTATATATTATCTGCGGCTTGATGGCAGCTATTGCTCACTTCATCTGGCAAAAATACATGGATAAGAAATCTGGTCATATCCCTACAGAATACGTAGAAACTCATAAAACGGATGAGCTTGAAGTTGGTCCATTGGCGTATATCTTCTTGCCATTATTGCCATTGATCTTCATCCTTGGCTTCAGCGAATACGGTATTAAAGGCGTCAAAATGAACGTAAACCTTGCCATGTTCCTCAGCTTGTTCATCGCTATGGGCTGCGAGCTCATTCGTCATCGCGACTTCCGCAAAATGGCGGCTAGCATCCAAACCTTCTTTAAAGGCATGGGCGACCAATTTGCAAACACTGTAACATTGATCGTTGCTGGTGAAACATTCGCTTTCGGTTTGACTTCCCTAGGCATCGTTAAAGAATTCGTTGCTGCTATTCAAGGCCTTGCCATCTCTGCTGACGTAGTAGGCGTTATCGTGTCTGGTATCATCATGGGTCTCAGCGTAGTAATGGGCTCTGGCGTTGCATCTATGTTCGCATTCGCTCCACTGGTTCCAAACTTTGCTGCTGACCTTGGCGGTAATGCCACAACAATCCTTCTTGGCATGCAAAATGCAGCCAGCGTAGGCCGTCTACTTAGCCCAATCAGTGCGGTTATGATTGCCGTAGCAGGTATCGCAAACATCTCTAGCTTCGATCTTGTAAAACGTACAAGCGTACCTGTCATCGTTACTTTCATTACAAGTACAATTGCGATTTTGCTTATTCACTAATCCTGCATAGGAAGTTGTTGGTACATAGTGACTAGCTTGCTATTGGCACTAAAAATAAATCACTAATAACAAAATATATAAAATACTAAAGGCTCTACCTTGCTTTGAGGTAGAGCCTTTTTATCTATAAACCATTACATTAGCGTTTCTGATGTTTAATGTTACAATAGGTATATATTACGTATCGTTCTTAGTGTGTATATAGTTTTATAGTAAAAGGATGTTGTATGTATAATGTAACAATTACAACGACAGGCATTTTTGATGAAATTCGGCCATCTTTGTTTCCTCTCGTAGAGGGCAAGGAAGGGATTACGTTTATAAATGCTTTGGAGTATAGTACGGATGATATTTTGCCTTTTGAAGAGGGCGATGATATTACGGATAATGGTCCCGAGATTGAGCTAGAGCATGAACGGATTCGTGCCTTTGTGGCGGCTATTTGCGCAGAACATGGTAAACCGTACAACGAATTACGAGATGAGTTCGTAAAGGCTTTGCCTGAGTTTATGCTAGATGGTACCTATAAAGGTGAAGAGCTACTTTCAACAAAGAGAAAAGGAAGTTACAATGTCCATGCTTTGTACAAGAGCGAGCGTGGACGGGATTTACTATTCCAACGCAATTATGGGGATACAAATGGGCTTCTTTACTTATCTGACCATATGGTGGGATATTTAATAGAGTCTTTATATGGTAGAAGCGGCATTTTTGGAATGGCCGCAGGGGCGCAGCGTATTACCACTCCTTTGCAGTGTTATACCATTCATCAAGCAATAAATCGTGTTGATAAATATTATTTACCTGAGTTAATTGCTGTTCAAGCCCTAGATAATACATATTCTATGGATCAATCGAACCGGTCTGAGTTTCTACTCATTGCTGATGCATTGGGGGCTTATATGGTGCAGACCATGCATGGTCAGACAGAATCTGAACAGCTAGATACATTGTCCAAAGATCCATTTTTCCGCAAAATTTGTGAACCTGTTCATCGGTTTTATAGGAACTTGACCAATGATGCCATCATTTCTGTATATGATGAAAGCAACGACTGGACTGATAGTTTGTTACATGATTATATTTATAATCTGTACGATAGATTCAGCGAGGGACTCGACTACTGGGAGGAAGGAAATGAAGGCGTACTTGGTTATGTGAGATATCGCATCCTAAGCCCTTTGGCGGATGATCTCATAAGAGAGTTATCTCAGGAAAAGCTACGTATCGATTTGTACCCTGGTTTTGATAAAGCTAGAGCGTATTTTGATTTCTTGGTGCCTTATACGAGCCATGCAAAGAACATGCTTATTAAGATAGGCGTCAAAGAAGATGATGACTGCCAGAACGACATGACTGATGATGAGAATATCTGTGAAGGTCTATTGCCTCCGGTAGATTTACTGTCTCATAAAAGTGTCAAGTTGACGGTATTAGAACGTATATATTGCCTCCTAGATGCTTGTTATGAGGCTGTTCGACGATACCAAAATTATAAAGCTCTAGAGTCTATCGTTGATACTTTGGACGCAGCTATAGGTGAAGTAGATATCGAATCTTCTGACTCTTGGCAGGCTGAATATGTGCAGAGAGTATCTCGCCTATCTAAATGGTATCGCATGTTAGGTCATGCTTTCACAGGAAATAATGCCTATCGGAATCTATTGGAAGAACTCATTGCCGCGCAGGAACAAACGCCGTTGGTTCATGAGCCGTATTTCAATAACTATATTTGTGATGTAAGCTGTCAGGACAATGTCTTTAATCTTGAGTGCTTGCAGTATTTATTATTGCATCATGATATTGAAACAGGTAATTGTGAAAGCTATGAGTACCATGTTCAGTCTATCGATCATCCATACTTCAAAATGCCTTTTAAGGCATATGGGCAAATACACAACTTGCTAGATATAGAAACTGAACTCAATAGTAATGATATTGTATATTTCTTAGTCCTCTTGAAAGTCATTCATCGTTTCTATTTAGACCGATTAGACCAAAACCTATGGCAAGAGTTGCTTCAATTATGGTCTATGTATGGTAAACGAAATTTCCAAGACTATTATGCAGAATGCTTATGTGCTAAGTACATGACTATGCTCGCTATGCATATGGGAGATAGAGAGGCGGCAGAACGGATCAAGCAGGATTTACACACTAGATTTGAGCGGACAAGTCATTGGCGTGAGCCCGTACCAAGTGAGTATAGTTGGTCTACTTTTGCGTTCTACACGATGGCTCAAATCGACGAAGCCCTTGGTTATTTTGACCTAGCTAAGGAGAATTACGATAAAGCCTATGTTACACACGCCTATACACAAGCTTGTTGGGCTTACTATGAAAGTAAATGTAAGCGTCTCTGGAACGGAACTCAATCATTAATGACTGAAACAAAACTTACAGCGGCTAGTATCCAACCTGTAGTAGCCGTGACAAAGCCTGATTTTGAGACTGTTATACAGGAGAATAAAGGGAAATTCTCCACTATTGATGAATATAAAAAATTTTTCCATGCTCATATGATGTATCTATATATGTAAGTATATATAAGGTAATAAAAAGACGCTCTTATAAGGAGCGTCTCTTTTGTTAGAAATGAATAAATAATGAAAGTTTGTCAAAATTAATCATTGAAATAAAAATAAGCTAAGCTTATAATTGAGGTATACTGTGAAGTTTTAGGTTACTATTGTTTTTTGTATGTTTATGTTAGTTAGACCATACTCTAAGGGGTTGTATGGCTAAGGGTTTACTATGAATTCAGGGGGAGTAATCATGAATAAGAAGTTGTTGGTATTAGCTGGGATTATGTCTGTGTTGAGCGTTAATGTGATGGCAGAAGCAGATATGAGAACTACTGTAGGTGGTCTTAATAATATCGTAGTAGATGAAACTAAAAACGAGAATGGCCAAAAGAATTATACTGTTGGATTGACCGAAGATGTTCAAGGTCTTCGCTCCATTGAGGTAGCGGATGATCCAGCTGGACGAGATAAATATGTTGAAATTAATGGTAATGAAATCAAAGTATCTCATACTGATGGCGTCAAACATTCTAGCTTAACCTTAGATGGATTGGTTGTTGAAAGCGATACCGATCAGATTAATAGAACAACGTATGGCCCTAATGGCATTATTATTGAAAAAGCCGATGGGGACAATAATCCTGAAACTATCGTTTCTTTAACAGACAATGGCCTCAATAACGGCAATCATAAGATCGTGAATGTGTCCAAGGGCGAGGTTTCCAAGACCTCTACCGATGCTATCAACGGCAGTCAATTGCACGAGGTGAAAACGCAGGTCGATAACAATACGAATCGTATTTCTACGCTCGAAAATAATACGGCTAACATTGGTGACAAGGTGCTTAATAATGCCAAGTCCTACACGGATCGTCAGGTGTCCAAGGTGGGCGCTGCCTCTGCGGCACTAGCGGGCTTGCACTATTTGGACTACAATCCAAACGATAAATGGTCCTTCGCCACTAGCCTAGGCCACTATAAACACTCCACCGCTGGCGCTATTGGCGCGTCCTATCAACCGAACGAAAACTCCATGGTTCACGCTGGCGTTACTGTTGGTGGTGAAAGCATGTTTAACATCGGTGCTTCTTTCAAGGTGGGCGAACAAGACCCAACACTCAAAACAAGCCGCTTTGAAATGGCAAAACAAATCAAAGACCTACAAGCCGACAACGCTTCCTTACGCGCAGACAACGAAGAACTACGAGCTGAAGTGAATGAAATAAAAGCAGCGTTGAAAAAATTGCAGTAATAATATTTACAACAACTATAATAGGCACGTTCTCAACGGTATAGTATACTTATACTAATGAGAGAACGTGCCTATTGTTGTTTGAGCGGTGTTGTATGAAACTAAAAAGTACATTGTTAAGCTTGGCTGTGGCAGTAGCTTTCACCATACCTATTGATGCGGCGCAGTATACTGTTCCTGAAGGGCAACCACCTGTACCAGGGGCCGACGCAAGTATTCCAGATAATGCATATCAGAACTATCGTTATGATAAGACTCGTAATATTACCACTGCTGATTATATTAAGAAAATAGAAGAGTATAATAACAGGATTGATGGTGAGGTTCTTGAGAAAAAAGGTACTGCAGAGCAAGCAGAGCAATTAAAAAAAGCCTATGCGAAGTATTTGGAGTTAATTACCCATGAATCCACCGTAATTTTATTGCACGAAGGTGACTATAAGGCTAAAGTGACATTGCCTATTTCGGTGGTAGAAAGTTATTTTGAGGACCTGGATAAGAAGGGTAAAGGCTCGTATGTTTTTGAACGTTATGCTATTGCTGGACTAGTAGGTGCTAATGAACGCGTTGAAGATTCAGGGTTTTATAAAAATGCTCAACGTAAAGGGGAATTTATGTATCCGGGCATTAGCAAAGGCTACTGGGGAATAAGAGAGCAATATGCGAATGGCAATCTACCTGTAATGTATGCTGCCGTTACTTTTGATAAATACCCAAATCAGACGTATATGGTATTTTTAGGTAATAAGAATCAGCCCATTACAAAAAAGTTAGAATCTACAATGGCTAATTTTGTAATCCCTTCTATTCAACCATTAGAGAATTTAGACAATACTAGTGATACTATTACATGGGATAATCTGACCTATCGACTACCTAAGGGAATGACTTTAGATATTGTGGATAAAAGCGACGACTTCCAAGGTCGCGTGTATGTTGGGGATGGTATGAAACTCGTCGTTGCTCGTAGTTCTTTAGTTGATAAAGGGGAGCCTATACAAGGATATACTCAGACTGTTTTTGATCATTTTTTCTATAAAAAGAATCCAACATTATTGAAAGATATACCTCTTCAAGTAGCTTTAGTATGGAATAATGGTGTTCCTTCTTATCTTCTAGATCAATATAATCCAGGTAAGAAATCTCGTATTTACCAATTGATAAAAGATGATAAGTATGAATATTATATGTTCCTTACCTATGAAGATGGTAAAAATAAGTATAATCATATTGAACTACGTAATATAATGGAATACTTAGACTTTGGAAATGCGAAGCAAATAAGACAAGCTAGGAATAAAAGACTGGAGAAATAAGAAAAAGACCGTACCTTGGGGTGCGGTCTTTATGGTATTGCTTTTGGAGCATTGGTAGCCTTTATTTGCCTTACAAAAAGCAAATAGCCCTCCGTTGTCTAGTGTAACTAGATAACTGAAAGGCCATTTCTTAAGATTTCATTATTTTCCGAGATGAGCCTGACGTAGCTACTCGTCTGACTATCTTCTTATATTATAGGGACAAAATTATATATCGTCAAATTATGATAAATGAGGATCCTTGTATCAGTTTTATGTAGATAATTGAGCTTATAAATATGATGTATAATAAATATAGTTTACATGATAGTTTATGAGGCTTAAGGAGAGATATATGTTACAGCGATTTTTCATGGTGATGGCGCTGACGCTAGCTTTCACCATGCCTAGCCAAGCAATTTCAATACAGGAGCTCAAGTCGTCACCGCAGTTTAAGGTGGTTTATGAGGTAACGCCAGATGTTCCCAATGCTAATGAGCACACTACGTGGTATTTAGACACGAGTTCTATCGAGGTGCTAGAGTACGCGCCGCCTATGTATACGATCAAGGCCACTGTGTACAATGCGTATCAGTCGCCATGGAAACATGTTATTTATAGTGATTCCTGGATTGTATCCTATGACACTCGATTGTCGCTAGCGAGTCAGGTATATCGCGCGAAACAAGGGGGTGCTTCGTTGACGACGGTTATTGATGCGGCACAAACGAAAACGGGTATGGTGGGCTCCGAGGAACCCTTAGGCGTATTCTCTTTTGATGGGCAGTCGCTGCCGATTCAGGTGAAAGCCTCGACTCGTGCTATTGTGCGCACGGCTCCCAATACGACGCGTTATGATATAGCAGATACATTATTCTATGAAGCGTATCGTATGCATTTTGAGGATGTGGTGGTGAAATGAGGCCCATGATGAAAGTACTATATATAGCAATGGTGTTGGCGCTGTCTTGTGTGGTGTCCGCGCACAGTATGTCTATGCAGGAATTACAAAATACGAACCGCTTTGAAATGCTTCATGGCTTTGGTGAAAGCGGCAATGGTGATGGCACCTTTATAGATAAGGACTCCATTAAGGCCTCTAACGGGCCAAATGGAACAAAGCAAATCACCCTCACACAGTATGTGCTCATGCCTGCTGGTGATATGATTCAGGAAAAGAATGTCCTCTATACCTTTGATACGAAGCAGTCTTTTGCGAATCTTATAAAAAAGCTAGAGACTCATCAACTAGAGTCCCATCAATTGGGATCGTATAAAGACTTATGGTTGGCTAAACAAAAGAATGCAGGGATTGCCTCTAGCATTATTGATTTTAAAGAGTATCATATAGATGGGAACCGGTATGACACACAAAGTGAAGCGCAAGACAGACGAATGGCAATGGCTCCTGTAGACTTTGGCTTTGCAGGATACCTTTTGGCTAATCGACTGTATGAACGGATGTATGGCGTACAATTTGATGATGTAGTGGGAAAATAAGAAAAACTCCTATTGGTTAACCGATAGGAGTTTTGTATTTATCTATATATTCCTATTATTCGTTCCTTATTGTATCGTATATTAGTTCGTTCTATAATAGAATTAGGATAGTTAGACGAGGTTGGGAAAAGACAAATAGCCCTCCGTTACCGCATGGTAGCTAAGTAAACAGAAAGGCCATTTCCTAAGTATTTTGATTTTCGAGATGCGCCCGACGTTTCGACTCGTCTGACTATCTACTTATATTATAGTAAGGTTATGATATATCGTCAAATTGTGATGAATACCTGTATGGTAGAGAATTTGATGATGTCGTTGTAAAATAAGGAAAACTCCTATTGGTTTAACCGATAGGAGTTTTCTCTTGTATGTACTCTTTTAGAATATTCTTTTACATTACTCTTTTAGAATATCCTTTTACATTATTCTTTTAAGTCATCCGGTATAGCCGGTGGAGCCGGTGGTTTACCCATGGATCTTTCAATGAACACCACAGCTACAAAGACGATGAGGCTGACGATGGAACCAAAGATAATGGACATAATGCCGTATGGGTTGCCCACGAATTCCCAGTACACGCCTGCGATAGAGCCGAGCACGATGGACCAAATGCCAGCGCCAGCTGTTGCATTTTTCCAAGTGAGGCCAAGTAGGAATGCTGCGAATGGACCAGCGGATCTCATTGTGAAAGCAAATACGAGCATCGGAATGATGGCTTTGCTTACGAGGGAGATAACGATGGCGATGATACCAAGGAATAGTACGCATAGACGGCTATAGCTAGTGAGCTGAGCATCAGTGAGGCTTTTACCAAAATGATGCTCCACAATATCCTTGGTAAATACAGTAGCAGCGCCTAATAGGTCGCCTGCGCCTGATGAAAGCGTCGCTGATACGACAGCGGCCATAACGAAGCCCGCCATTACTGGAGGCATGAGGTTAAGTGCAACCGTTGCCACCGCATTGTTTGCTTCGATGTTCGGGAACTCAGCCAATGCTACGAGGCCTAATACGGCAGGAACGAAGGCGAAGAGAGCCATGATAATACCACAAATGATGGAACCGAGAACGGCCGTTTTTTCATCCTTCGCAGCGAAGTACCGTTGTACGGACTCTTGGCCAGTGGAGAAGGTCATGAAGTACATGATAATAAGGCCGATGATGGTTTTCCAACCAACCTTTGTGAAGCCCAGTTGTTCAGGTGGTAATTTCGTTACAACTGATTCCCAGCCGCCCACATTGTGCAGTACGAACGGCACAGCGAGGGAGAAGCCCCCAACGAGAACGAAGAAATGGATAACGTCCGTCATCGTTACGCTCCACATGCCGCCGGACATGGTGTAGATTACGAGAACCGCGCCGCAGATGAGGATGGCGAGCTCTGTTGAAAGCCCAGTGAGAACACTAATAATAGTTGCTGTCGCTGTAATCTGTACGCCTGCTAGCGTAATTGTGGCCAGCATGGACAGAATGGACGTAATTAAATGGCTAGAGCCACCGAAGCGACGACCGATGATCTCTGGCACTGTTGTTGCCATAGCACGACGTAAAAGCGGTGCGATGAAAGCAACGAGAATAACCCCAATCCCTGCAGAGACTACGTACCAACCTGCAGATAAACCCCAAGAACCATACGCTTTCGCGGCTACACCAACGGTACTCCCGCCACCGATCTCCGTAGCTGCTAACGTGCCTGCCGTCATAAGAACCCCAATACGACGACCTGCGAGTAGATAGTCAGTACTATCTTTTACACGAATATGACAATACACGCCGACCAATAAATTCAGTAATAAATAGGCACAAACAATAACCCATATAATAGTTAAAGAATCCATATGCCACCTCCTAAACTACAAACTAGTTAGAGACACATACTAAATCACCCTTACCTACTTGTGGTGCGTACGCAAGTATAACTCTATTATCCCTAAAAACTAGGGAAAATACAAAGAGGAGTTTCTTGGAGCGTTGGAGAATGTATATATATTAGGAACTAAAAAAGCCCGTCATTGACGGGCTTTTGGAGCTTTAGTAGCCCTTATTTGCCTTACAAAAAGCAAATAGCCCTCCGTTGCCTAGTGTAACTAGATAACTGAAAGGCCATTTCTTCATGCTTTTGTGTAACTAGAGATGAGCCTGACGTTTCGACTCGTCTGACTATCTATTTATATTATAGGGATAAAGATATATATCGTCAAATAGAGATAAACATTATAAATTTGGTTAAAGAGTGGTTAGATTCAGTGGGTAAACTTATATATGTTATAAAAACTATACTAGTGCTTTATTTCAAGCTTTTGCTTGTTATTATATGGGGGATTTCCTTCGGTCTTTTTTATACGATGGCCTATAATCCTGCACTAGAGCCCTATTCACTAGGGGATTTAAAATTATATGTAATACTCTTATTTGGTAATATATGCTGTATTCCGTGGCTCGTGTTATGGTGTAAAAGACTATCCCCAGCCTTTAATAAACCCCAAATATACTATAAGGCTAAAGACTGGATCCGGACTAAGAAAGAAGAGGCATTGGCTTACAAGGTTATTTTCTTGGGTTTAGGTCTCTTGGTAAAAGCATACCTAGTAATTTACCTTGCTATTTTACTTGGCTACTGTATTGCCGTAAGTATTCCATTTTTATTTGGCATACTATCTCTTATTTCTTCTCTAGTCATTTGAGAATCTGAAAGCCGAGTTACGCATCGATTTGAGCGATTTGGCTTTTATTAGTTTATTCATATATTTCTATTATTCGTTCCTTATTGTATCGTATATTAGTTCGTTCTATAATAGTCTTAGGATAGTTAGACGAGGTTGGGCCTCTCTTCGTATTTGAAGGGAGGGATAAGTCTATGAGTGATTATGAAATAATCATGCTCCTCTTACAAGTACTGGCTATTGTCATTGCTTTTGGAGCTTTAGTAGCCCTTATTTGGGTTATAGGACAAAACGTGTTGGTACTTCAATCCCAATCATTGAAAGATAATTTGTCATAGTTATGCAAATCACCCCAAGAAACGGCATCTCCCCAAGTTGGAATTATGCCTTGAAGTTGGGCTCTTTCATTCATAGATCTATATATTTTAGAAATACTTGCATCAGTTGGCATGACCTTAAGTATTTCTTTTGCAGAAAGCGGTCTTGGTGAGTGTAAATAACACCACCAAAAGACCGCTTTTATGCGTTTTTCTACAGACATCCCTCGATGGTAACGCAATAAACGTCTGAGTTGTGCGTTTACCCCGCCTTCAATAGGGTTATTAGTCCTCGGGCATTCTTTATCCAACACCAATGTTTCATCTAAATATCGAAACATTGTCTCTGTATTAATTAACACCACTAGAGAGTTATAAGCTTTTAATAATCGTTCATGTGTAGCTCTTAAATTATCATTACTATCACGTGTCATTTCACTTAGAAACTCTTTAAAAGTCACTCTCCAATTAAATAATCGTTGAATCCATATTTGTGCATCTTCTTGTGTTTTTACACTATATAAATCGCTTGCTAAATCTCTTAACATAATGCCTGCTAAGGTTTTAGGCCGTCTAGTAGTGTAACGATGCACTTGCCATACAGCATGGACAATACAACGTTGAAGTTTGGCCGTACGCCAAACTTTTTTTAATGCTTTTCTAAGGCCAGGTCCACCATCAGAAACGACCACAATGGGTGTCGCTATTCGCTGCATAAGAGCTTGCCATGAGCGAGACTGTTCTGACCTACATAAATACCACCCTAATACATGTTCGCCATCATAACAGATCAAAATACAAGCTTTTTTAGCTAAGTAAATACCATCAACGAATACCACATCTCTCGAGGTTTCAATTTTGGGCGGCATAGGCCATATTTTCCAGAAATCAGCTATTTGTCTACGAAATGTACGGCCCTGCCCAGGCATGTTCTGTTGTGTTTCTTTACTAAATAACCAATTTAGAAATCGATGAAAACATTTAGTAGTATTATCAATAGTTTGTGTAAAGGTGATGTTACACTGCTTACAATGCCATCGTTGTGATCCAGCTTTAGTTTTCCCATATTTTTGACAAGAAAATCCACAATTTATACATCTTACCAGCATGATTATTCCCTCCACTTAGAACACGATTTTCTAAGAAGATATAATCTTATTGAAGCCAGTAAAATCAAGGGTTTTGGGACTTTTTACCAACACATTTTGTCCACCCTCTAAGTTTATCAAAAGAACTTAAAATAGCGATAGAGCCAGTAATTTACTGGCTCTATCGCCTATAAAACCAACACGTTTTGTCCTATAACCCCCGTTTTTTATATTATATTCTATCTCGTACAAGACCGATAACAAGGCCGTCAATGTGACAATCATCTACAATGATTGGATCAAAGTCATCATTTTCAGGTTGCAAACGAATATGGCCATTTTCTTTATAGAAACGTTTTACTGTAGCTTCATCATCGATGCGAGCAACAACAACATCACCATTATTAGCAGTATTTTGGTGACGTACGATGAGCATATCGCCTTCATACATACCAATATTCATCATGGATTCGCCTTGAACACGCAATAAGAAGCAGTCAGAATCACCAGTTAATTGAACAGGTAATGTAAGAGTAGACTCTAGGTTTTCTACTGCTGTAATAGGCATACCTGCTTGTACAGTACCGATAAGAGGAACTTGTTTTAAACCAGCACCTAAGAACTCAAAATTATCAGAACTTGATGTTTCATTACCATCTACAG
>NZ_CAKPTN010000017.1 GCF_934190855.1 uncultured Veillonella sp.
TATTTATACTGTAGAGTTCCATGATGCACAAAATAAACCTGTATCCATCGTATTGGATGCTAAAACAGGTATGGCAGTCAAATAAGCTAATCTATACCCTATGCTACTGTAAAGCAAACCCCTTAAATACACGAACACTAAACACACATACTATACACACAATACACACACAATACACACAAAACCCTTATACACAATAAACAATTACACACAGCCCCCTGGATTGGATAGACAAACATTGACTCTCTCCTATGCCGTCTGTCGTTCAGGGGGCCCCTTATGAATTGTGGTTCCCTCCCAATCATAAGATTATATACTTGGTATATAATACTCTCTCTCACAATAAGAACGTAACTGCTTTACAGTACGCTAGGTATAGGGGAGCAGGAAAGCCCGTAATGCATGTAGACCGCTGCATGTACTACGGGCTTTTTTCGTATCCATAGAGAATTAATAAAAGCGCAGATAGTTGATATAGTGCCCTTTGCTGGATAAGTTGTAAAGGGGGAATATATCAAATCTGCGCTTTTACAATAGCTATATTTTTTTTTAGCAATTATATTAAATATATTGTCGAGGTACACGTTCAGAGAAACCACAGAAGATTTCATAAGGAATCGTAGACGCAAGGGCGGCAATCTCTAGGGCAGAGATGCTTTCATGACCTTGGGAACCTAAGAGCACAACCTTATCACCAGGTTGTACAGTAATTGTATCAGGCACGGCCACCATGAATTGGTCCATACAGATGCGGCCCACTACAGGACAACGTGTGCCATGGATAAGGACGGTACCGCGATTAGATAGGCTGCGTGGATAGCCATCGGCATAGCCTACAGGGATGGTTGCAATCGTCATAGGTTCTGGTGTTACATAGGTAGATCCATAGCCGATACCTTCGCCAGCTTCCAAGTGCTGTACATGTACTACTTCGCTATGGAAGGAGAGGACTGGTTTTAAACCTAATCGATTTGGCACATCAAGGGATGGCATGATGCCGTATTGAATAATACCAGGACGGGCATCGGTAAATAAGCTATCTTTTACGGACAATAACCCAGCGCTATTGGCAAGGGAGAAGCGATAGTCCGCATCAGGTCTAAAGGCACGGATTTCATCGACCATTTTATGGAACTTTTGCGCCTGCCCATGAGCGTGGCTTTGATCGGCTGCATCGGCGTTACTCATATGAGAAAAGAAACCGTCTACTTCAAGGTTTTCGTAGGACTCTATGCGTTTGATAAACTCTACAGCATCCTCTGGTTTGATACCGATACGATGCATGCCTGTATCAACTGCTACGGCAACGCGAATAATCATATCGTGGTTGTCGGCCACTTTATCGAGAGCGTCTAAATCGGTAGATTCACAGACAGCAGGGATGGAATTCGTATCTGCTACGAGCTCAAAGGACTGAGGTCTTGTGAGGCCTAATAGATAAATTGGCACCATAATACCTGCATTGCGAAGAGGTACAGACTCCTCTGGAATGGCAACTGCCAAGGATTCGTAACCTTCCTCAACGGCAATACGGCCCATCATAACGCTGCCGTGTCCATAGCCATTGGCCTTGATAACAGCGGTAGATGTGCTCCATTCCGGTAAACTATCTTTAATTTTGCGCAAGTTCTCGCGAACGAGACTTGTATTTATGGTCAAATAGGTGGGTCTCATGGTATTCCTCAATTCTATATAACATTACTTTAATTTTATACCTTTTGGGGAATTACACAATACTTTTGTGAAAGTTTTATACAGAAATTCTGTTTTTTATGATTTTTATACATATATTATATACAATAAACGTGAAAGTATACTAATTGATATGGGTTGTGATGATATTAATAGTATAAATTTATATAAATAATAGTATAATTTATGTTGAAGTATATTATATGCAATATAACATAGATGTAGGAGGTTCTCATGAGCGAACGTGTAGTAGTAGTAAACGCAGGTAAAATGAATTATGACCATGCATTAGATTTCTCCATATTATCTAATGATGTACAGGTCTATGATAATAGTACAAATGAAGAGCTTATTGAACGCATTCAAGGGGCTCGTGTTGTAGTTACAAAGGAGTTGCCAGTAGGGGCTGACTTGCTTTCACAATTTCCAGATACTGTAGAGCTCATTGTAGAAGCGGGTACAGGCTACAATAATATCGACCTCAACGCTGCAAAGGAGAGAGGTATCACTGTGTGCAATATTCCAGCGTACAGCACAGAACGTGTAGCACATACGGTAATTATGATGATCCTCAATTTTGCGTCCACAATGCAACAACAAATCGGCATGCTTGCTAAAGGTGATCGCAGTAATTTCACAAAGCATTTACAAGTGAACCATACCGAAGTAAATGGTAAAACATTAGGTGTTGTCGGTGCTGGTCACATTGGTATGGAAGTTATCAAAGTGGCAAAAGCACTAGGTATGAATATCTTAATCCATACGCGTACACCAAAGGCTGATGGCGACGGTGTTCGTTATGTAAGCCTTGATGAATTACTCGCAAATAGTGATTATATTACATTGCATTGCCCATTGAATGACCAAACTAAGCACATGATTAATAAAGAAACCATTGCTAAGATGAAGCCAAATGCAGTTATTGTCAATACAGGTCGTGGTCCTCTTATTAATGAAGCTGACCTTTGTGAAGCATTAGCAGCTAAACGCATTGCAGGTGCAGGCCTTGATGTACAAGAGGTAGAACCTCCAGCAGAGGATAGCCCTCTATATACATTAGATAATGTTATCATTACTCCGCACATGGGGTGGAAGGGGCTTGAAACACGCCAACGCTTAGTAGGCATCATTCGTGACAATGTACAAGCCTTCTTTAAAGGTGAACCTATTAACGTAGTATCTAAATAAATACAATAAGAGCCGTCCCCGGTTGTGTGGGGGCGGCTCTATTGTTTTAGGGCTATCATAGATCAAGTCTTGGTATATATATGTATATATATCAAGGGAGGTAGTTATCCTCAAACTTGATTATGATTGATGTTGTGTTTTGATGGGACTCCACCAATGGCGTCGATAGGCCTTGATGCCTTCCACCACGGTTCTTGTCGCTTTAGCCGCTATATCTTTTGATGCGGCTGGTATGCCCTCTAGGCGATAGGTAAGACCTAACTCCTTATATTTAGCAGTACCCATAACGTGATATGGCAAGCAATCAACGGCTTGTAAGTTATTCAGGGATCCTAGGAAAAAGCCTAGACGATAGTGATGATCTGCATTATCTGTGATGGTAGGGACTACAACGTGACGAACCCAAATAGGAACTTCTACGTCTGCCGTTAATCTAGCAAATCCGAGAATGGGCTCTAACGGTTTGCCTGTTAACCACAGATGTTTATCAGAATCGATTTCTTTAAGGTCTAGGATGACGAGACTAGTGACACTGAGTAGCTTACGGTAGGCCACCTCTTGGTGGGGATCAAAACAAATTCCACTTGTATCTAAACAGGTATGGACGTTTCTTTCACGGAAATATGTGAAAAGCTCAGTAACAAAGTCGATTTGCATAAGAGCTTCCCCACCTGTGACGGTGATACCACCATTAGTATAAAATTGGCGGTTACGTTCGTACTGGTCCCACAATTCCTCGACGGTCATGAACTTAGCATCATCGCTAGTTTCATTCCATGTGTCAGGATTGTGGCAATAAGCACAACGCATGGGGCATCCTTGGAGAAAAACCACCATGCGCATGCCTGGACCATCAACCGTACCCATCGTTTCGACCGAATGAATACGTCCTGTCATAGGTAACCTCGATTAGATTTGTTGATGGAATGTACGAGAAATAACTTCGTCCTGTTGTGCTTTAGTCAATTTGCTGAAGTGCACTGCGTAACCAGACACACGAACAGTCAATTGAGGGTACAACTCAGGATGTTTTTGAGCGTCTAACAATGTTTCGCGAGTGAACACGTTAACGTTCAAATGATGACCGCCTTTTTGGGAGTAGCCATCTAATAACTCTACCAAGTTATCAATTTGTTGTTGGTTGCTCATTGGTATTGCCTCCTTTCAACCAGGACTAACACTCATATCGGTGCCGGTGAAAGCATTCCGATACTATGGAAGATATTATTTATCTTCCTTTATAGTAACATTCGGTTCACTGCAAGCGAAGTTTGTATTAGAGTTAGGCAATTGAGATGGATCTAACTCAATATCAAAATCGCTGAGGGACACAAATGTTTCACCAGATTTACCTAATGCGTCAGGAATGATAGAGAAGGTATTGGAAATACCATCAGAGCTATCACGCCATGGCATTTTTGCTACGGATGCCAACGAAGAAATAGCACCGTGTGTATCACGACCATGCATTGGGTTAGCACCAGGAGCGAAAGCTTCACCAGCTTTACGGCCGTCTGGAGTAGAACCTGTTGCAGTACCATATACTACGTTGGAAGTAATTGTTAACAAGCTCATAGTAGGAACAGATTGACGGTATGTAGGATGTTTACGAATCTTGTTCATAAATGTAGAAACAACTTTTGCTGCCAAGCTATCTACACGATCGTCATCGTTACCATATTTAGGGAAGTCACCTTCAATTTCGAAATCAACAGCAATGCCGTTTTCGTCACGAATAGGTTTTACTTTAGCGTATTTAATAGCGGACAAGGAGTCAGCTACTACGGATAAACCAGCGATACCAGTTGCAAACCAACGAGTTACCTTGCGGTCATGCAATGCCATTTCTAGTTTTTCATAAGCATATTTATCGTGCATGTAGTGAATGATGTTCAATGCGTTTACATATACGCCTGCCAACCATTCCATCATGTCGTCGAATTTTTCCCATACTTCGTCGAATTCTAAGTATTCGGACGTGATAGGGCGGTATTTAGGACCAATTTGTTTTTTCAATTTTTCGTCAACGCCGCCATTGATTGCGTAAAGCAAGCATTTAGCCAAGTTGGAACGAGCGCCGAAGAATTGCATTTCTTTACCAATACGCATTGGGGATACGCAACATGCGATAGCGTAGTCATCACCAGAGTTAGGACGCATTAAGTCGTCATTTTCGTATTGGATGGAAGATGTTTCAATGGATAATTTCGCACAGAAGCGGCGGAAGCCAATAGGCATGCGAGGGGACCATAATACAGTGAGGTTTGGTTCTGGAGCAGGGCCAAGATTAGTCAATGTATGCAAATAACGGAAGGACATCTTGGAAACCAAAGTACGGCCGTCAGTACCCATACCACCGATGGATTCTGTAGTCCATACAGGATCGCCTGTGAACAAGTTATTGTATTCGTGGATACGCGCGAAACGAACCATACGCAATTTCATAATGAAATGATCTACGAATTCTTGGATTTGTTCTTCTGTATATGTGCCATTGCGGAGGTCGCGTTCCGCGTAGATATCTAGGAATGTAGAGTTACGGCCGATGGACATAGCAGCACCGTTTTGCTCTTTAATCGCGCCAAGGTAGCCGAAGTAAATCCATTGCATAGCTTCTTTAACGTCTTTAGCTGGTCCAGAAATATCGTAACCATAAGACGCAGCCATTTCTTTCAATTCCTTCAAGGAACGAATTTGCTCTTGGATTTCTTCACGATCGCGAATTACTTCTTCCAGCATATCACCCATTGTAATGCTGAATTGTTCTTTTTTGTCTTCGATAAGGTAATCAACACCATACAAAGCGATACGGCGATAGTCACCGATGATGCGGCCACGGCTGTAAGCATCAGGCAAACCAGTTACGATATGAGCTGTACGAGCGGCACGCATTTCTGGTGTATATACATCAAATACGCCGTCGTTGTGAGTTTTGCGGTGTTTTTTGAAGAAGTCTTCTGTTTGCGGATCCATTTTGAAGCCGTATTCTTCAATAGCGGATTTTGCAGTACGCAAGCCACCATAAGGGAACATTGCGCGTTTTAAAGGTTTGTCAGTTTGCAAACCAACGATCGTTTCAAGGTCTTTGTCGATATATCCTGGCGCATGGGCAGTAATGTGTGTGGCCACGGAAGTATCAGCATCGAGCATGCCGCCTTTTTCACGTTCTTCTTCATAAAGCTTCATTACTTGGTCCCATAATTTTGTCGTTCTTTCTGTAGGACCAGCAAGGAAGGAATCGTCCCCTTCATAGGGGATATAGTTTCTTTGAATAAAGTCGCGTACATCAACGGCTTTATCCCACACACCTGTGTTAAAATCTTTCCATGCAGTATGTTGCATTTTGCACCTCCATAAAAGGATATAACTATAGATTTCTATGCCTATAGTGTACAATGTTTGTCCGGATTTAACAAATTTTAGATGATATATATTTTCAATACATGCTATGCAATTTTCGTAAGTATAGGAATTATTTATAATGAAGAAACTATTATAAATTGCTGACAAATATAGTATTTATAAATGTTTAGATTGGTTGATGAAAGTGTAAAAATAAGAGTTTTAGTTTATAGTGTTATTGTTAAGTAATGAAAATTTATATCAATAAATGGATGATTTTCGATATAGAGTGATTTTAAGTATTGTAGATTTAGGATTGTAGTATGGTAATATTTAGATAGTGTATATTTTCTTCGAAGTAGATCAGAAGGTTGTAGTAAGAGATAGTAGTGAAAGGTGGATGCTAATGACAAATCGAATGAAAGCTATTTTAGGTGCATCTGCCACGATTGCTGTATGGGCTACGGCATTTCCGTTTGGTAAACTTGCATTACAATCGGTAGATGCATTGACACTCTCTGTAGCAAGAGTTGTAGGCGGTGCTATACTTATGCTGATTATTGGTGTGTTCAAAGGGTTACATATCCCTACATCTTGGCGTGAGTGGGGCATATATATTTTATTAGGTGCTACAGGGAACTTTGTTTATCAAGTCGTTTTTAATGAAGGCCTTCGCACAATTCCTGCAGCTACGTCGAGTATTATAATGGCTTTGACGCCCCTAACGACTGCACTCTTAGCGTTAGTTGTTTATAAAGATAGAATTCGCCCCATCGGATGGATCTTTACCATAACTGCATTTATAGGTGTAGCTATTATTATTCTTTGGAATTCTACCCTTACAATTCCTATGGGTGCATTGTGGACTTTATTAGGCATGATATTATTTGCAATTTATAACATCCTTAATCGTGGCCTTAGTCTGAAAGGGTATAACTCTATTACTATAGCCATGTGGTCCATGTTTACCGGTGCTATCATGGCATTACCATTTGCAGATCATGCTATTGATATGATTGTACAGGCACCTCTTAGTGCACAACTTGCCATGGTATATCTAGCGTTCTTTTCTAGTGCACTAGGATTTGTATTCTGGAGCTATGCTTTTGAACATGCAGAAAAGGTGTCTGATGTAACGAATTTTATGTATATCTCGCCAATTGTAGCGGCTATAGTAGCAGCATTCTTATTAGGGGAATATCCTAATATGGGACTCTATATTGGGGCGCCAATTATACTAGGATCGTTGTTCTTATTTAATCGATATAGATAAGTTAATAATAAAAGAACCTCAACGGTTTAAATCGTTGAGGTTTTTTATTGTTTGACAGTCTTTATAAATTGTAGTAATCTAAATACATAATTAAAACATACCTTAAAGATATGCTTTAAACAAAAATTAATTCCTACTTAATTATTGGGAAAGAGGCGGTACAGTGATTGCTATACGAAATGTAACGAAAGAGTTTGACGTTAATAAGCAAAAGGTTACTGCATTATCTGATGTAAACTTTACCATAGAAAAAGGTGATATATTTGGCATTATTGGCTTTAGTGGCGCAGGTAAATCTACACTGCTTCGCATGATTAATGCCTTAGAGGTACCTACCTCTGGTCATGTTGAAATAGATGGTGTGAATATCAATGGCTTAAGTTTTAACGAGCTTAGAAAGGTGCGTAAGCGCATTGGCATGGTATTTCAACAGTTTAATTTATTGAATGCTAAATCTGTGTATGATAATGTGGCAATTCCATTAATTCTAAATAAAGTTCCTAAATCAGAGGTTGATAATAAGGTTAAAACCTTGTTAGACTTTGTTGATTTAGGGGATAAAGCAAATGCCTATCCTGGAGAATTATCAGGTGGTCAAAAGCAACGTGTTGGTATTGCCCGTGCGTTGGCTACAGATCCATCAATTTTACTTTGCGATGAAGCGACAAGTGCTCTTGATCCAGATACGACAGAGTCTATTCTTCAGCTATTAGACCGTGTTAATCGTGAGTTAGGGGTAACAGTAGTTATCGTAACTCATGAGATTGATGTGATTCAGAAAATCTGTAATCGTGTTGCAGTAATGGAACATGGGAAACTCATAGAGACTGGTTCTGTGCTTGAGGTATTTAGTAAACCTAAACATGAAACAACAAAACGATTTGTTAGGACCGTTATTCCTGATGAAATTCCATCAACAGTGAAACATACCTTGGCTTGTGATAAAAGGCCATATACAATTCTTAAGATGCATTTCTTAGGAAATAATACGACTGATAATGTGCTATATCATATTAATAAAACCTTTGATTTAGAAACAAGTGTATTATTTGCTACCGTAACAGAGCTAGAGCATACAGTACTTGGTATTTTTATTGTTCAGTTTATTGGCGACAATCTTGAGGTAGGCAAGGTAAAAGAGTATCTTGTAACACAAGGTATTGAATGGCAGGAGGTGACATTATAATGGACTTCTTTATGCAAGAACTTGGTGTGCCAGGTTCGCAGTTATTACTAGCTGCAGAACAGACATTATACATGGTGTTCCTATCTCTATTCATCGGCACCATACTAGGGCTGATTATCGCAGTTACACTAGTGGTAACAAATCCTAATGGTATTGTTAAAAACAGCATTGTTTACACCATTACAAATACAATTGTTAATATTGTGCGTTCCGTCCCATTTATCATCTTGATGGTGTTTATCTTACCGTTGACTAAGATGATTGTTGGTACTCGTGTGGGTACAACGGCGGCTATCGTACCGCTTGTTATATTCATTGCGCCGTATCTGGCTCGACTCTTTGAAAACTCTATTTTAGAGGTTAATAAAGGCATTATCGAGGCTGCGCAATCGATGGGCGCCTCTCATTTTGAAGTGATTTGGCACTTCCTTTTACCTGAAGCAAAGGGTTCACTTATTTTATCTATTACGACTGGTACCATCGGTCTTATCGGTGCTACGGCTATGGCTGGTGCCATTGGTGCAGGTGGTGTAGGCGATTTGGCTCTCACCTATGGTTATGAGCGGTTGAACTTCCCATTGATGTTATTTACCGTTGTTATTTTAATTATTTTTGTTCAAATTATTCAAACAATAGGTAACTACTTTGCACGTCGTGCGCGTCGTTCCTAATTTGATGAAATAGATTTTAGTTATATTGATTGTAAAAGTATAGGAGAATGTACTATGAAATTTAAAAAACTTCTTGCCCTTGGTGCGGCATTAGTATTTAGCGTAGCTTTTATCGCAGGCTGCGGTTCCAATAATAGCGATAATGGTGCTAAAAAGGAATTATCCTATAGTAAATCTCAGGGCCCTTACTCTGAACTATTTGAAAAAGGTGTAAAACCAATTTTGGAAAAACAAGGCTATATCTTTAAAGGTGTAGATATGTCTGATTTGGTACAAGCAGACCAAGTGTTGAGCGATGGTGAAGTAGATTTTAACGTTGAACAACATACAGCATACATGAAAAACTTTAATGAAAAACAAAAAGGGCATCTTGTAGCGTTAACTCCAATTCCAACTGTACCAGCAGGTATCTTTAGTGGTTCTAAAACATCTTTAGACCAAGTGGCAGATGGTGATACTATTGCAGTACCAAATGATGCATCTAACATGGCTCGTGCCTATGCGTTATTGCAAAAAATCGGTTGGATTAAACTTGATCCAAATAAAGACTTAGCAACAGTAACACAAGCAGATATCATTGAAAATCCTAAACATCTCAAATTTACAGAAATGAAATCCCTTACAATTCCTTCTGTACGCACTGATTTTGATTACATTGTTATTACTGGTGCCATCATCTATAATGCAAAAATTGATCCAAAATCAGCGTTGGCTAACGAAGATGTATTGCCACAATGGTTATTACAAGTAGTAGTTAACGAGAAAAATAAAGATGCACAATGGGCAAAAGACCTTGTAGCAGCTTACCACTCTCAAGAATTTAAAGACTACATGGAGAAAAATAATAATGGTCTATGGTTTGTACCAAAAGGTGAATAGAATATAGATAATGTGCTATATAGGCACGAATAACTATATAGGCATAAATAAAAGGAACTCCTAATAAGTTTTTACTTATTAGGGGTTCCTTTGTGTATATGGCATACTATGAGGATATTATTGACTGATACAAATAGGGTATTATCTTTTGTAGATTACCTTAGACGCTCATGCCTGCAGCATAGTTTTCATAGAGTTCTTTATAGTGACCACCGCGTTCAATCAGTTTGTGATGCGTCCCTTGTTCCACAATGGTGCCGTTTTCTACTACGAGTAGGAAGTCAGCATTTTTGATTGTAGACAAGCGATGGGCGATTACGATGCTTGTACGACCTTTGAGGAGGGTATTCATCGCTTTTTGAACCTCCACCTCGGTTCGAGTGTCGACGTTAGCCGTTGCTTCGTCAAGGATAAGAATACTAGGGTCCGCTAAGAATGCGCGAGCGATAGTAATCAATTGGCGTTGACCTTGGGATAGATCATCACCACCTTGTTTGAGAACTGTATCATAGCCATCTGGTAAGGTACGGATAAAGTGATCTGCCATAGCTAGCCTTGCAACATATTCAATTTCTTCTCGTGTTGCATTTGGTTTACCGTAGCCGATGTTATCCGCAATGGTGCCTGTGAAAATCCAAGCATCTTGTAATACCATGCCTACCGTATTATGTAAGCTTTCACGAGATATGTCACGAATGTCGACACCATCAATGGTAATACGGCCTTTCATAATATCATAAAAGCGCATGATAAGGTTTACCAAGGTTGATTTACCAGCTCCCGTAGGGCCTACAATGGCCACCATGGAGCCGCCAGGAATATGGATGTTGATATCCTTCATAAACACATTGGATGGGGTATAGCCAAAATCAACATGTTCAAAATCGATAGTGCCTGTATGTGTTGTTGTATCGCCTAATGCTTTGGTGCCCTTATCAATTTCAGCTGGTGTATCTATAACCTCATAAATACGGCCTAAAGCGGCAGCCGTTTCTTGGAATTTTGTCATAATGTAGGAACTGCGAGAGAGTGGATCTGAAACTTGTCCTACATAGAGGAAGAAGGCTTGGATATCGCCGATAGAAATAGAGCCTCGTAATACCATGAGGCCCCCTTGAATAGCAACGAGGCAATAGGTGAATTGATTTAGAAACTTTACAAGAGGTTCAACGAGTTGACTCGTAAACGCAGCGCTTCTCATACTTTTAAATAGATTCTCGTTCAGTATCTGTACTTGATTTGTCGTAGTATCTTCAAGGCCAAAGGTTTGGATAATCGGTTTTCCTACTACAATTTCCTCTATGCCACTGTTGAAAGCACCTAATGCGCTTTGGTTTTTGAGATAAACCCGACGAGCCCGTTTAGATAACCATGTTAAACATAGGATACCAATACATATAATGGCGATGATAGAGATGCCTAGCATCGGGCTTATCCAAATCATCATAGCCGTGGCACCTATAATACCGATAATGGCAGATACAAGGCCCGGTACGCCTTCACCTATAGTTTCAGCAACGGCATCTAAGTCAGAGGTGAGTCGGCTTAGTAAATCGCCTCGCTGGTGATCGTGAAAGTACTCTATAGGCAATGAGTATAGGTGGGTGCTCATGCGTGTGCGTAAAGCTAATACTGTTTTAGAACCAATAGAGGACATCATATACTCACCAAAGTAAGTAAATAGTGCATGTCCACTATAGAGTGCGATGAGCCAGAGAATAATCGTATCTACAGAGGCAATAATCGTATTAATATCTTGATCTGTTTTTAAACCGCTAACCATAGCATCTACAATTTTACCTAGTAAGACTGGAGCAGAGACCTCAAATGTAGCCGCTGTAATGAGAGCTAAGATGAGGAGCGCTAGCCATCCCCATTGGCTTTTAGATTCCATCAGGAAACGACGTAATGGGCTCATGCTGTCACCTCCTGAGATGCTAAAATCTGTTGATATACCGTAGAGGTAGTTGCCAGTTCATCATGTGTGCCATATCCTGCAACTTGACCACGGTTGATGATTAAAATATGGTCTGCTTTTTTAGCAGCACTTACCTTTTGCTCTACGGAAATGAGGGCAGGGCGGTTATCCTTTTGCAACTCCTCGTGTAATGCTGTACGAACTGCACGCTCTGTAGTGCCGTCGAGAGCGGAGAAGCTATCATCAAATATGAATAAATCTGGTTTGCGCACAAGAGCTCTCGCCATGGCTAGGCGTTGGCGCTGGCCTCCCGATAGATTAGTGCCACCTTGAGCAACCATATATTGGTACCCACCTTCAAGGCGACTTATAAATTCGTCTGCTCTTGAGAGGCGACATGCATTTTCTACATCTTGAGTGGTAATTTCTTGATTTGGTGCTGCACCATATCGCACATTCATCTCTACAGTGCCAGTGAATAAGTAAGCTCGTTGTGGCACATAGCCGATGCGGGCGCGTAAGTCATCTACATTCCATTCATAGATGGACTTTCCCTCAAATAAAATGTCTCCTGACTCGATAGAGAAGAGGCTAGGGATGAGGTTGGTGATTGTACTTTTACCAGATCCAATATCACCCATTATGGCTAAGGTTTCGCCGTGATGTACCACAAAAGAGATATTCTCTAGCGCAGGAGACTCCGCATTATCGTAACGGAACGTAACACTGCGGAACTCCAAAAGAGGTGTATCATCGTTTGCCGTTGCCGCAACGTTTTGGCTCTCTTTTTGATTAGTAGAATACTTTGTAGAGTGAGAATTTAAATTTGTAATGTTGCTATTATATGGTTCAGGGAAGGTATCGGTGTTTTCGTGTTCTAACAACTCACGAATACGAGAATAACATACAATAGCTTCAGGGATGTCGATGATGACGAATATGGCCATGAGCATACTCAATAGGATGAGGTTCGCATACTCGATAACGGCCATGATATCACCTACCTGCAGGGATCCCATGCTGACGTTGTAGCCACCGAGCCAGAGAATGGCAACGGTGCTCATATTAAATAGAATGAGTATAGTCGGTAAACCGATGGCAAAGGTTTGACGTAATTTTTTGTTGAGCTGTGCGGACTCTGTAAAAATAGCAATTTCTTTTTTGTTTTCATAGGTTCTTCTGTTGAAAGCTCTAATCACTGGCATACCTACGATGTGATCCCGAACCATATCGGTGATATCGTCTAGCTTTAATTGTATAGCCTTGATAAGTGGTAAGGCCCGGCTTTCAATAAAGATAATAGTAAGTATCATACAAGCCATTACGGCGAGGATGACGAGCCC
Organism: uncultured Veillonella sp.; assembly: GCF_934190855.1. Classification (GTDB taxonomy): domain Bacteria; phylum Bacillota; class Negativicutes; order Veillonellales; family Veillonellaceae; genus Veillonella. The sequence goes on from NZ_CAKPTN010000017.1 coordinate 13,493, forward strand.
TAGTTGCCAACTTTTGTAGAAGGTAAGACCGAGGCCAACACATATCATAATCGGCATAGGGAGAATCATATTTAATCCTTCTCCTAGGACCGACTGAATTTTTTCTACGTCCCGGCTTGTGCGCATCAATATGGTGCCAGTACCAAAGTGCGTAAAGTCTCGGAGTGAAAAATATTGTAATGCTTTCACTAGATCATCACGCAATACCTTGCCTACAGATGCTGAAATATGAGCACTCATAGCAACGCCTAGGATAGCGGATAGTACTGTTAGTAATGCCACAACAAGCATGTTCATGCTAGAGTTGCCAATCATCTCTAGATCGCCTTTGAGAACGCCGTCATTAATGATTGATGCCGTCAATGTTGGTATATATAATGTGCCCGCTACCGTGAGTAACGAAAGAAACGATACTATAACAGCAGGCAACCATAAAGGTTTTATATAATATATAAATGGTTTCATTGGAAGCCTCTTACTCTTAATAAATTAATAAATTTCGATATTTATATTATATTGTATAAAATTTAAATTATCTAGTGTGTTTAGTATTATGACTAAAGATATTACTAAAAGTTTATTATCAATTAATAAGTATTATGATTGAGTTTATATCATCTTATAAAAAATTCTGATATACTATATAAGCATTTTTTTGCATTTATTTTTTATATTTTGTTTTGAAGTAGTAAGGAGAGTTTCTAATGAAGTTGAATTGGAAATTATTCGCACCGCTTGTTGTAGCTATTCTTGTATGGCTCATCGGTGCTCCTGAAGGCCTTAGCGCAAATTCTTGGATTTACGTAAGTATTTTCGCTGGCCTCGTGGTAGGTTTGATTTTAGAACCAATGCCACCAGCTTTTATCGGTATCATTGCAGTTACCGTATCTATGTTGTTTAAAGTAGGTCCTGCCCCTGTTGTAGATAAAGCAACGGGTGTAGCAAAGGCGATTACTGATGCACAAGCTATCAGTTGGGGACTCAGTGGTTTCTCTAACGCCATCGTTTGGTTGATCTTTGCAGCCTTCATGATTGGTATTGGCTATGAAAACTCTGGTCTTGGCCGTCGTATTGCCTTGTTCTTGGTAGCAAAGCTTGGTAAGTCCTCTTTAGGTCTTGGTTATGCCATTGCTATTACTGACCTTGTGTTGGCTCCGTTTATTCCAAGTAATGCGGCTCGCTCTGGTGGTACGATTTACCCAATCGTATCTAGTATTTGTCCAATGTTCGATTCTTATCCAGATAAGAACCCTCGTAAAATTGGTTCCTATTTGAACTGGGTAGCATTGGCAACTACATGTGTATCTAGCTCTATTTTCTTGACTGGTGCAGCGCCAAACCCATTAGCCCTTGAATTGTCTGCTAAATCTGGTATCATAGCTGCTAACTGGGGCACATGGTTCCTAGCATTCTTGCCAGTAGGTCTCATCTTGTTTATCATCACACCACTATTGACCTATGTATTCTGCAAACCAGAGGTGAAAGGTTCCCCTGAAATTGCAGCATGGGCAAAGGATGAGTACAAGAAGTTAGGCTCTATGACACGTAGTGAAATCTTCATGGCCTTGATTTCTGTGTTGGCTCTTGTATTGTGGATTGGTGCTTCGACATTTAAAGTAAACCCAACTACAACAGCTTTAATTGTTATTATCTTGATGATTTTTACTAAGATTATGACATGGCAAGACTTCCTTGCTAACAAACCAGCATGGAACGTTTTGACTTGGTTCGCTACACTTGTACCTATGGCTTCTGGTCTTAAAAACGTAGGTTTCTTGGAATGGCTTGCTAAATCTGCAGGTGGTTCTTTAGTATCTTTAGATCCAACAATGGCCATTCTTGGTTTATTGTTAGCATTCTGCTTGCTTCGTTACTTCTTTGCTTCTGGCACTGCTTATGTAACAGCTATGGTAGGCTTGTTTGCTACTCTAATTCTTCAAATTCCTGGTGTTGATCCAGCTCAAGTTATGTTAATTCTATTAGTACCAATGGGTATTATGGGTATCCTTACACCATATGGTACAGGTCACAGTCCAATCTGGTTTGCTAGTGGCTACAACAAAGGTCCTGAATTCTGGAAATTAGGGGCTATCTTTGGTATTATTTACCTCGCAGTATTCATTGTGGTAGGTATTCCATGGATTCAGTTCGTAATGCCACTTTTAGGATAGGCTTTCCGCCGCCATATGTCTCTCTGCGCTCCATTCTGACGCAAGTCGCTAGACAGACATATGGCGGCTTTTTCTATCATAAAATGGCAAAACTCACTTCAGGAAAAGCAAGTTGAGCTTACAGAACACTTCGAGGGGCTTCCTTTATATTCGAAAATGGCATAAATCACTATGTGTTATAATAGCGCATATAGGTGTATTTATAGGCGTGAGGTATTATGTCTTTTTTTGAGCGGGTAGTACAGTCAGTTTTATATGAGATTGGTTGCATTTTAATCGGTTGGATCGTGATGCAGTTTGTTCCGCATGAGGGGCAGCCTCTGGTCTTGATGATTATCTTTTCCTTGTTGGCTATGGTTTGGAATTTTGTGTTTAACTGGATTTTTGATAAACTAGTACCAGGTGATCGATTAGCACGAGGCCCTTTAATTCGCACTATTCATGCTGTGTTATTTGAAGGCTTATTTATGCTTGCAACGGTACCGATCATCATGTACATGATGCAGATGACTTTTTGGATGGCCTTTGTCACTGATATAACGATGACATTGGCTATCTTGGGTTATACCTATATTTATAATTGGGTATATGATCGAGTACGCTTATTTTTTGTAAAAGCTTAGTTTTAAATATGTGAGGTAAGTACCTCTTGTAAAATCTATATCGTATAGTAGGAGGTTCTTATGTCTACAAAGTCTATTACGGGCACAGGTCTATTGTTGGCCGTAGCCTTATTGGCGCAAAGCTTGCGCCTCATTTTCCCATTTATTCCTAACCAGGTGAGTATGTTCCTCATTGGTTCTATTACGTCCGCAACCTTTGTACTTGCCACTTGGCGCTATGGTTGGAAAAATGGTCTTGTCATTGCTTGGATAGCACCAGTTGTGGCGCATTTACAAGGTATGTTACCGCTTCCACCGTTCATCTTGATTACGGCACTTGGTACCACAGCCTATGTATTCGTAGCTCATTGGTTACAACATAAACCAAAGGCTTTGCTCATTATTGTTGCTGCCTTGGTAAAAGCAGGCGTTCTTTTTGGTGGTTATTCTTTGTTCTTTTCACTGTTCCAATTCCCACCAAAGATTGTAAATACTATGTTGTTTGTATCTAGTTGGCCACAATTAGTAACATCTTCTTTGGGTATTATTTTGGCTCTACTTATTACAAAGCGTACTAAAAATTAGTCTAACTTAACTTAGAGTTATGACAACCCATTCAAAATAGATATGACTTTTTAGGGGCACTCAGGCTGTATGAGTGCCCATTTTTGTTGACCTTAATCATTGTCTACTTTTATAATTAACATATTGTATACAAATATGAGGAGTTGATTGGAATGAAATTTAATACAAAATGTGTTCACGGCAGTGGCAAGCCAGATAGTACTGGTGCAATTTCCCCTGCGATTTATATGTCTAGTACATTTTCTCATCCACAATTGGGTGATACAACAGGTTACCAATATACTCGTGAGTCTAATCCGACGCGCGACCGCTTGGAACAATTGATAGCAGGCCTTGAAGAAGGTACAGATGCATTGGCATTTTCCTCTGGTATGGCCGCAGTGGACGCAGTGTTCCATTTATTCTCCCCTGGAGACCACATCATCTTAGGTGATGACTTATATGGTGGTTCTATCCGTATGTTCACCAATATTTATGAGAAAAACGGCATAGAATTTACATATGTAGGTACTTCTGATCTTGATGCGGTGAAAGCTGCTTTTAAACCGAATACAAAGGCTGTTTATATTGAAACACCGACCAATCCTATGATGGAGATTACCGATATTCGTGCTCTTTGTGCATTGGCCCATGAGCGTAATGCACTAGTCATTATCGACAATACATTCTTGAGCCCATACTTTCAAAAACCTTTGACTTTGGGCGCAGATATTGTCGTTCATAGCGGTACAAAATTCATCGGTGGTCATCATGACGTTATTTCTGGTTTCACCATTGTAAATGATGATGAATTAGCTGCTAAATTGCGTTTAACATACAAAACTGTAGGTGCTTGTTTGTCCGCCATGGATAGTTGGCTCGTAATTCGCGGTGTCAAAACATTAGCTCTTCGTATGGAACAGCATCAAAAGAATGCCATTGCTCTTGCAGACTGGCTTAAAAAGCAACCAAAAGTAACAAAAGTATTATTCCCAGGTCTTCCTGACCATCCGGGCTATGAAATCAATAAAGCTCAAACGACTGGCTTTGGTGGCATGTTATCCTTTGAAGTAGATAGCGAAGAAACGGCTAAAACAGTATTGGAAGGCATTGAATTGATTCAATTTGCTGAAAGTCTTGGTGGTACAGAGTCCTTGTTGACATATCCTGTAACGCAAACTCATCCGGATTTAAAACCTGAAGATGCAGAACGTAAAGGTATTACGCGTCGCTTATTGCGTCTATCTGTAGGTATTGAAGACACAGATGATTTGATTGCAGACTTGGAACAAGCTTTCAATAAATAAAGG